>JALYXE010000501.1 GCA_030947265.1 Acidobacteriota bacterium | reverse complement strand
TTCTTAACGCGCGCCGCCACGATAGACAAATAAATCGCTCCTGTAGCGACGTGAAACATATGCAGGCCGGTAATAGTAAAGAACGTGGCGCCAAACAAAGGCGTTGGCAATTGTCCATCAGCCGTGGTGAAGGTAGCAGTCCAGTGAGCCGGAAGACTAAATGGCCGCAAACCTTCCCCGATCAAATGGTTCCACTCGATTAAGTGCAGTACGATAAAAGCCACGCCAAAAAAGATTGTCGCCAGGATCCATTTGCGTGCGCCGGCTTTATCACCCCGACTCGAGGCCGAGACGCCAAACACCATCGTCAAACTCGACGACAGCAGGCAGAAGGTCATCACTGACGAGAAAACAATGCTCGGATAGAAAGGAAACGGCGTAGGCCAGACATTTGACGCGCGCAGATAACTATAGCCAATCAATAGCGCGGAAAACGTCAATGAGTCGGAAACAATGAACAACCACATTCCGAGTTTGCGATGACCAACGCGATAGGGATGCACACCGCCGCCCCAGTCCGCCGCCGGAAAATGTACTGCGCGTGCCTCAGTACTCACCTGTCACCTCCAAAGGAGTAACGCAGACTCTGGTCTACGTATTTTTAAAGTCGTTTCGAACAAACCACGAAACACAGACTGCAAGTCTCCTGCTACCTCTCTGCTGCTACCTCACAAAGAACAACAGCACGAATAAGTAGATCCACAAAAAGTCCATGAAGTGCCAGTAAAGTGCCACGGCATCTGCTGCGGCTCGCCCTTTCTCGATTGCCGAGGGATTTTTCTGGCGCGCGTGCGTGCGCCGCTTGCGCAGTGACAGATAAACAAGCGCCACTAATCCGCCCATCAGGTGCACCCCGTGGGTCGCCGTCAAAAGATAGAAAAAGGAACTGTGTGGATTACTGGAAACATAGATTCCCTGTCGCACAAGTTGTCGCCAGGCGAGCAGCTGGGACATTAAAAATGCAAATCCCAGCGCCACTGTTACCAGCAACCAGCGCTTGTGCGCAGTGTGTAGCGCCTCCTTCAACTTGCGCCGCGCAGCTTCAAGAGTGCCACTGCTGATGACGATTAGCGCGGTGCTCAGCAGCAGGATTCGAGGCATCCTGAGAGCCTGCCAATCGTTTGACGAAGCGGCGCGGACGATGTAAGCACTGCTGAGGGCCGTAAACATCATCAGGATTGCCGCCATGGCAACCCACATTCCGATGCGATAGCGGTTCGCCGATAAGTTAAGATCGGGAAACGCCGGCTCATGGCCGTTTCGCTTGCGCGAACCATTGCCATTTGGACCTCGGGGTTTAGGGCCACCCCCGATTCCCGTTTTTGCCAGTGGCTTAGTGCCTGTGACCGTTGTGGCCATTACCACCTGCCCTCTCAGCTACGGGCGCTGCCTGTTCCCCTGGTTCGGGTTCATTCTGCATCACAAAGTCGTTGGGCGCGCCCGGTACCGCAAATTCATACGGCCCGCGGTAAACAACCGGCAGAACACCCGCAAAATTATCGTGGGGTGGCGGGCTGGTTGTAGTCCATTCAAGAGTTGTCGCCTCCCATGGATTCGCTCCCGCCTTTCTACCTTTAAAGACGCTCCAGATTAGATTGAAGTAAAAAAGAATTTGAGTAATCGCCGTGATGATCGCCGCAATGGAAACAAATACTATCAGCGGATGCAGCGTGTCGAGGAATCTGTACTCAGTAAACTGGGAATAGCGCCGAGGCATGCCCACGATACCCATTGTGTGCATGGGAACAAAGATGCAGTAAACGCCGACGAAAGTTATCCAGAAGTGAATTTTGCCCAGGCTTTCATTCATGAAGCGGCCAAACATCTTGGGGAACCAGAAGTAAATCGCGGCAAACATACCGAAGATTGATGCCACGCCCATCACCAGATGAAAGTGGGCGGGCACGAAATAAGTGTCATGCATCGGCAGATCGAGCGATGTTTGTCCCAGAACGAGACCGGTAATCCCGCCGGCGACAAACAGCGAAACAAATCCAATTGCGAAGAGCATTGGCGTTGTGAAGCGAATCCTTGCGCCCCACAAGGTGCCGAGCCAATTGAATGTTTTTACCGCCGAGGGAACGCCGATCGACAAAGTCAGGATCGAAAATGTCATAGCCGAGTAGGGACTCATGCCGCTGATGAACATGTGATGGCCCCAAACAAAAAATCCCAGCAGTCCAATCGCAAAGATCGCAAATACCATCGCGCGATAACCAAAAACGGGCTTGCGGGCGAAGGTCGAGAGGATGTGGGAAGTTGCGCCCATGCCCGGAAGAATGGCGATGTAGACTTCGGGGTGACCAAAAAACCAGAAGAGGTGTTGCCAGAGAATGGGCGAACCGCCAGTGTGTGTTGCCAGCACCGATTGGCCGAATACCAGGCCGCCGGGTATGAAAAAACTCGTGCCGGCGACTCGGTCCAGTAACAGCAGTATGCCGCCACCAAGTAGTACGGGAAACGAAAGCAGCGCCAATACAGCGGTAGTAAACCAGGCCCAGCAAGTCAGGGGCATGCGCATCAGTGTCATTCCTCTGGTACGCATGTTCAGCAGTGTCGTGATGAAGTTAAGCGCTCCCAGCAATGAACCAACGCAGAAGACAGCTATGCTGACAATCCAGAGGTTCATTCCTGCGCCCTGGCCTGGCCCGGCGGCCTGGCCGACAGCGCTTAAAGGCGCATAGCCAGTCCAACCGCCAATCGGGCCTACCGTACCGCCGCTGGCGCCGCCCAGGGC
>JALYXE010000472.1 GCA_030947265.1 Acidobacteriota bacterium | reverse complement strand
TCCTCGCACTCAGGAAAGCCAACGACGCAGGCCCTCAAGCTGGCAAAGCCCCGGGTCCTTTAACCCTCCGATTGAGAATGAACCCACAACCTCGAACTCGGGAAGCTGAAAGTAGACGAGTGCCCATACCGCTGGCGCAAGCGGGCACGATCATATAAGATGCCAATGTTTACGGGATTTCTACCCAATCTCGGAACCCTTGAGTTCGCGTAAGTACCTGATTCTAAAGGACTTGTCGCCCGCTTGGCTCAGCAAGTGAACACTCCTACGCAAACTATTGAATCCATTAGACTTACAGACGCGCTACAAATGCGATGGACTAAAATTGGCCACCCCCCTTACAAATTGCGCGAAAATCCCAGGATAAGCATCCAAACAGCCCTTTCTAAAAAACCGAATAGCTAATCAAAGTGGAAACCGAGCGGTGATACTGGCCTTCATCAAGCAAGTGGCCCAGATTTGGCGGGGCGCGTCGTCGCAGAAGCGCGCCCGAAGTGACCACGGACGCCTCCATTACCTCTGGCGTGCAGTAGATCAGGATGACGACGTATTGGACATCCGATCCAAAGCCGAAGAGACAAGAAAGCCGCGAAGAAGTTCTTCCGCAAGCCATGAAAGGCGTTGCAATATGTCACGCGTGATCATTACAGGACAAGCTGAGGAGCTACAGTGCGGCGAAGGCCGAAGTGCTGCCGGGTGTCGAGCGCTGCCAGGACAAGGGACAGAACAATCGGGCCGAGAATTCACATCAGCCAACCAGGTTGCGGGAGCGAGTGATGAGACGGTTCAAGTCAACGGGCCACGCGCAGTGTTTTCTCCCAGCCTTCGGGATCATCACCTCACACTTCCGGCCATGGCGGCATCTCTGTAGCGCCGGCGTTTATCGAGAAATGATGACGCGTAGATTTGCTGCTGGAAAGAGGTGGTTGTCGCTCGGGCAGCAGCCTGAAAAATAGGATAGGTGGTGCAAAAAAGGGAGAGAACTTGGCGCCTTTTCTGGTTACAATCTTTTCATGAGGTTAAGTTGACAATACCTACCGGTTCGGCGCGTCGCACTTTGATTTTCACTTCCACCCTTGACCCGAGCCGGTTGATGATCGACATCAGGCGATCGACAGTGAACCGCCCGAGGTCCGCGTTGCGGATGCGTGAGAAGTCCGCCGCCGCAATCCCGGTGCGGCCCTGTGCGCCGCGGACGCTCAGGCCCTCCCGGTCGAGCGCCTTGATGATTTCGGCGGCCAAGATGGCCTTGAACTGATCGGCATCCGCATTCTTGTGCCCGAGGTCGCGAAAAACATTTCCGCTGCCCCGCACTACTGCCAGCTTTTCCCTTTTCATCGCAACATCTCCTTCAGTCTCTTCAAACGGTCCTTGACCAGATCGATTTCACGTTTGGGCGTCTTGATGCCCTGCGTCGATTTCTTCTGAAACGCATGGACAACCCAAATGTCCTCGCTAAGCTGCACGGCATAAACCACCCGGAACGCATCCCCCCTAAATGGAAGAGCAATCTCGATCACGCCCGACCCCATCCCGTGCATCGGTTTCGCAATGTCCGCCTTGCCGCCCTCGGCGGCGATCGTCAAGGCGGCAAGACAAATCGACCTGGCCCCCTCCGGGAACGAATCGAATTCCTTGAGCGCCGCTTTGATCCAGGAAACGGGCCGTGTTCTTCTGGTCATTTGCCGTCGGTATTCATCGTTTAGCTAATTCGCCTCCATCTACGCATGTTGTCGTATTTGACAACACCTGTCAAGCGTGGTGAAAAAAGTGTGGGATTCAGGCAAGAGGGTGCATGGTCAAGTGCTTTTGGACAGCAGACCGCCGAAGGCAGCTACCGATATTGTCAGGTTAAAGGCGGAAGATGTAATCGTCGTTCTGTTTCCTCATCAGTTTGAGGTGACAATACCCGGTCGGTTCCTGCATTAGAATGAGTAAAGGAGGAGATGACGCAATGGAAACAAGCTACGTCACGGGGGTTGATGGTGCTTATCGGATCACAGGCAGTCGGGTCTCGCTTGATTCAGTTGTCTATGATTTTCTGAGCGGTCTTTCTCCGGAGAGTATCGCCGATAACTATGACACCCTGACCCTTGAGCAGGTTTACGGCGCGATTACCTATTATCTCGCTCACCACACCGAAGTCGACGCCCACCTTCGGCGAAACCGTGCCAAGTTTGATGCCCTGCGTCTCCAAGCGCGTGCAGCTCACCCACTCTTGTATCAGAAGCTTGAAGAAGTACAAGAGTTTCGCTCTTGAAGGTTCGGTTTCAAGCAGATGCCAATCTGCGCCGACCCATCATCGCGGGTCTCAGACGCCGCGAGCGGTAAGCTCGCGTACTATCAAATCGGAGATCCACGAATAATAGGTACGGACATCTTGAACGGTATCGCTCGCTCGCTGAACGTAAAGGCAAAGTGATAGTATCCATATACTCCTTACACTTACAAATTTCTCAGAATTTCGCGTCTTAACGAAGTCATAAACTTTTTTAAGGAACATCTGTAGTCTGAACTGGAGTTGGTTTCAACGCACCTGAGTTTACTGCGCGCGGCGGGACGTAGCGACTGGTCCGACCGTAGTGGGTTGCACGCCACCCCGCAATGCGACTTGCCCCTTGCGTGAGAAGTTAATCGATTCACCGAGGATTCGCGTGGCCTCCTGCGGCGCATGGAACCCATTTGAGTTTTCCGACTCGATGAAGTCCAGGTAGAACTGCGCACGGCGCTGGAAATCCTGCGCAGTTGTCACTGCGGTGTCAGTTCGCCCAGCGCCTCTGGCAGCCTTGATGTCGTTAATCAAATCCACGAGCGCATCCATTGCCAAGTTGCGCAGGTTGTGCGTACGCCCCTGGATAGTCTCGACTCTCGCCTTCAATTCTTCCTCCGACCATTTGTGGCAGGTCTGGCAAGCGCGATTGAGGTTCAATAGCGGCGAGCGCACATGATGATCGCTTATCTTGAGTGCCCCTTCCCGCTTATGAGGCATATGGCAGTCGGCGCAAGCCACACCTGAGCGCGCATGAATCCCCTGGTTCCACATCTCAAACTCCGGGTGCTGCGCCTTGAGGACCGGCGCACCTATTTCGGCATGCTCCCAATCTTTGAACTTTTGCTCATCGTAAAAAGCGAGAATGTTTTCGACTTGGAGGCCTTTGGCCCAAGGATAGACGAGGCGCTTTTCTGGTCCACTGAAATGATACTCATCATGGCACTGACCGCAGACAAACGCGCGCATCTCCTGACGAGTGGCCTGCTTGTTCACGTCGTAGTTCTGGATGCCTTGGGATGCTTTGAAAGCGCGCATCCCCTCTATGAAAGCAGGGCGTGTTATTCGCAGTTGCATCGTCGTGGCGTCGATAAGCTGAACCCCTCGGCCCAGCCTCAATGCATATGTCCTACGGAGTTGTGACAGCGGAGGCAACTCGTTTGCGACTCGGCAGCTCCCGAGTGTGAACCTTCAATAGCGTCGACGATCTCCTGATGACACTTTCGGCAAGCTTTTTCAGTTACCTCACGGCCTCGTGGTGTGATGCGAATGTTCTCCTCGAACCAACCGGTGGTGAAATAATAGGAATGCCAAAAACCATTTCGTGCCTTTGTCGTGTATTTGCCAACGAGGCCCGGCGGCGTGTGGCAATCGTTGCAGACGGCTACAGCTCGATGGCTCGACTTCAGCCAGCCGCTATACTGCTCCTGCATGATATGGCAATTAACGCAAGCTTCTGCGTTGTCCGTCATGTATGAGTAACCGCGAGCGTAGACGAAGGTGTACGCGCCGACACCCAGGGCCAAGCCGAGGGTGACGCCAAAAATAATCCCTTGCGCCACGCGAAGTCTTATCCCGTTCCTTCCTGGCACCCGGGGGCTGCGTTGCCCGTTTAGTACCTAGACAGTCTCAACTTAAGTCAGTTCTTCTCCGGCTGACATTCCACGCACTCTTTTGACGAGTTCGCGCAAGTCTGGAGTAACGCGGCGCGCGGAGATACGGTCAAAGACTCAAATGTGTTTCGTGTTATAACAGCTTGAGCGGCACAGCCTGTTCGTGTCCGCCGCGGCATCCTGTGAGGCGATTCTATCTCGAATCTGTTGCCGCACTCTGGTGAAGAAAGTGCTCTTTAACTTTCGCCACAATCTGCGGATCAGTCATCTGATCGGCTGGTTCGATACCTACTATGTGTCCGCCGAGGTTGTCTTTCTCCAATCGTTTTTTGAGCTCACCCTTTGCCTCACCGGGACCAAATATCAGAATAGATTCTGCCTTACGAATGCATGAAACCACCTCGTCATAGTAAAGGTTGAGGTGTTCCGTCAACTCTCGGTGCCGTATATCATCTGGCGTTGACACACCGGATTGTCGCTGTTGTTTTTCGATATTCGAGCTAATCAGCTTTATTTCTTCCTCTTTGTCCTTCACAAACACGATCACGGCCTTTTTATGATCAATCCACAAACCCGCTGTCGTCTGCATAGATTTCTCCTTCGTCTCTTAGATTTATTTAACGCCGGGGGTAACCGGGAAACAAGGCTTACGCGCTGACCAAGGCTTGAGTCTCCAGCAGGTCTTGAAGTTTCTGGGGCTCAACTGGCTTGACCAGGTGATGATCAAAGCCCGCTTCTTGAGAGAGTTGGCGGTCGGAGTCTTGCCCGTAGCCGGTCATGGCGATCAACCACACATCTCTTGTTTGCGGTTGCTGACGC
>JALYXE010000456.1 GCA_030947265.1 Acidobacteriota bacterium | reverse complement strand
CTATTCTATTCTTCCTTTTTCACGAACTATCCGAAGGGTGTTTCGGATGCGCTTAAGACGTTTCAGTTTTGGACAAAGACGGGGAAGGAAGCCCACGTCCATCCATATAAAACCTATATTTGGTGGCTAATTCTTCAAGAGTCCCCTCTGCTGTTTTTGGGGACGATAGGCGCGGTGCTTGCGATTTTGCGACCCACGAAGTCGGTCGCACTATTCTCGGCGCTCTGGGGCTTTGGGCTGATCGCCGCCTATTCATTGATTGCTTACAAGACACCGTGGCTTAATCTGAATTTCATCGTTCCCTTGGCGCTCAGCAGCGGTACTGCGATTCAGTGGCTATATGAAGAACTCGGAAAATGGGAACTTGACAAGCGTGCCCGCATCCTCGTTGTCGTAGCTGTTCTACTAGTAGCGATAGGGCCTTTGCCGGGCGCGGTTAGATTTTTTGATCAGATAGTTGTGATCGACCCGGCGGTGGGTTTGTTGCCTTTCGCTCAAGCACAATTGCATTGGAAGACCTTTATTCCCGGTTATCAGACAATCGATCTCAATTTTATCAACTACGACAACGACAATTTGTACTACGTTTATGTTTACGCCCACACGCGCCGAGAAGCGCTTAAACTGGTTGAGGAAATAGATCGCATCTCCCAACGAACGCATGAGGAAGGCGCTACAGGCATAACGATAGTGTCGGCAGACTACTGGCCCTTACCCTGGTACCTGCGCGATTACAACAGGGTGGGTTACTACGGTCGCATCACCCCTTCGAATGAGCCAATCATTATTGCTTCCCAGGGCCAGGCCGCGGAAGTACAAGCCACTTATGGTGACCGTTATCAACAGGTTCAATCAGGTTTCAATACGGCCGGTAGTTTTCCCTTACGGCCGGGCGTGGATCTGTTGCTCTACACGCGCCGCGAACTAGCGCGCTAGAGACTAATCAGAGAAGCGCTGTTCAATTCCGGCGGCCAGCTAGTGGCGGCTTCGAGGACGAGAAATCATCTTTGCCTTGCTGAGTTAACCTGGCACCCCAGAGCAGCTGCCCCGCTGGCGCCTCGCGATTATTTGCCCACTGCCGTACGTGCATCTGATGTGATAAATTACGTGGCCCGTAAAGGAGTCGTAGAACGAAAACGCTTCATCTCGCAACCGAGTTCACGCGCACCAATGCAGAAATATCGTCCGTTCTTAATTATCGCTGCAGTACTTGCAGTTGCAATCATCGGCACTGTTCGCCTTTTAAGATGGCAGCGGAGTAAAGAAGCTTTCACTTCTGTTCAGTCTACCCCACGCCCGACTAGCCAGGAGCCTAAGCTTCCTGGTGGGGTGGTCATCACTCTCGAAGAGTTTGGCGACTACCAGTGTCCCCCTTGTGGAGCTCTTCATCCAACTCTCAAGAAGCTCAAGCAGGAGTTTGGCGCCAATCTTAATTTCGTGTTCAGAAATTTGCCGCTCTCGGTAATTCATAAAAACGCGCTCGCCGCGGCTCAGGCTGCTGAAGCGGCGCGCGTGCAAGACCGTTTTTGGCAGATGCACGACCTGCTTTATGAGAATCAGGACTTATGGAAGGACGACATCAACCCGCGTGCTATTTTTATTAAGTTTGCGAGCGACCTGGGATTAGATACCGCTCGTTTCGTTCATGATCTCGACGATCAGCAGGTGCTAATGCGGATTGAAGCAGACAAAGAGGCAGCCGCCAGCCTCGGTATTAATGGAACTCCCACCATCCTCATAGATGGCCGCCGCTTGCGAGACGAAGTCACCACGCCGGAAGGAGTGCGCAAAGGAATTGAAGTTATGATGGCTCGCAAGAGCTCGCCTGAACCCTAGCACAAATCCGTAACGCTTCTCAGAGAGACCAAATTCGGGTACTGATGCATTTACCCGCATTTGAGGGCGACGAGATACTTTGACTAGACTCGTCGCTCTCCGTGTTTATAACGCTCTCTCGCCGTTTAGTTTTGTTCAAGCTGGGAGATTGAGGATATTGTGGCACTGTTGGATTATTATGAGCATAGCAACCCTCTCAGTACTCACAATCCTTATTTTTGCCGCCGCGCTCTTGTATTCTTCTGTCGGTCACGCTGGTGCATCAGGTTATCTTGCGGCAATGGCGCTTCTCGGTGTTGCTCCGGCTGTGATGAAGCCCACAGCCCTGACGCTAAACATTCTTGTCGCAACAATCGCCACGGTGAAATTCTATCGTGCGGGCTGCTTCTCGTTCAGGTTGCTATGGCCGTTCGCTCTGGCGTCTATTCCGTGCGCTTTTCTGGGCGGCTATATCACGCTCCCTGGCCACACTTACAAGACAATCGTTGGAGTGATTCTGCTTTTCGCCGCGTACGGACTTTTCCGTGTCGCTAACAAGGCAGCAGAGCAAATAGAAGTGAAACACATCCCGCTTTGGGCTGCACTGCTCTCCGGTGCTGTGATCGGGTTGCTGTCTGGGTTGACGGGCACTGGTGGCGGCATCTTTCTCTCGCCGCTCTTGCTGTTCATGGATTGGGCTGAGACCCGTCAAACGTCGGGAGTTTCGGCAGCTTTCATTCTGGTTAATTCCATCGCGGGCTTGCTCGGCAATGTTTCGAGTATCGGGTCGCTACCAAGTTCTATTTTCGTTCTTGCTCCGGCGGCCATCGTCGGCGGCTTTATCGGCGCAGAGTTTGGGAGCAAGCGGATCGCAGGCCCAAACCTAAGAAGGCTGTTAGCTCTTGTGCTTATTGTTGCCGGACTGAAATTGATCCTGACATGATGTTCAACAATGAAAATGCATCAGTACCCAAATTCGGTCGCCGCGAGCCCTGAAAAGCAGACTTAAGCACTGGATGGTAACTTTGCTGGCTGCTTCATTAAAGATAGCTAACTTCAAGTTTTAGTTGACATTCTAAGCAACTCCCACTTATATTGGCACACCCGTGCGCGGCCTTCCTGGATTCGGTATTATTGAGTCCTGAGCCTGGGCAATAGCAGACGATTTTCTCGCATGTTCAAACTGAAACGCCTCGAGATTACCGGTTTTAAATCCTTCGCGGACTACACCGAAATTCTCTTCACAGGTGAGGGCATTACCGCCATTGTTGGTCCAAATGGCTGCGGCAAAAGCAACGTCGCGGATGCCATAGCCTGGGTTCTCGGAGAACAACGGATTAAGCATCTGCGCGGGGGAGCCATGCAGGATGTCATCTTCCAGGGCTCGAGGAATCGTCAGCCGAGTGGCATGGCCGAGGTTGTTATGCACATGGTCCGCGACGAGGTAATTGAACACGAGCCAGACATTGAGGACATTGACTCGACGCTCGAACAGATTGATGACCAGGTTATTGAGCTGGACGCGGTCCTGCCGGACGACATGTCGGAAAAGACTCAAGAGGCCGCGGATGCTACATCTGCCACAGATGGCACGGCGTCCTGGCCAATCAATCTGGTAGTCGCAGCCACGGAAAACGGGAGCACTGAACCCGCCAACTCGTCGTCGCCCAAAGCTCCGCACAAACGACATTGGCGCAGAAGAAACCTGGCATTGGAGTTCGCTCCCGGCGAAGCCGTGTCGGTCACGCGCCGTCTTTATCGCTCAGGCGAAAGCGAATACCTTCTCAACGACAGGGCTTGCCGCCTGCGCGACATCCAGGATCTCTTTTCCGGAACTGGGCTCGCCGGCGGTCATTACGCCATTATTGAGCAAGGTCGAATTGGTCAGATTCTCTCCGCGAAGCCGATGGATCGTCGCACGATCATCGAAGAGGCCGCAGGCATTACCAAGTTTCGCGTGCGCCAGCGGGCTGCGGAGGCGCGACTGGAATCCGCCCGCTCAAACCTTTCACGAATCTCCGACATAATTTCTGAAATAGATCGTCAGGTAAACAGTCTGCGGAGGCAGGCAGCGAAAGCCCGTCGATATCGCGTCTTTCGGGAAGAATTGCGCGAGCTGTTGCGTCACGTATTCGTCGCAGAAGATCGAAAGCTCGCCAGGCTTCTGGAGGAAACAGAGGCGAAGCTGCATGAAACCAGCGCGATAGAACGTGGCATTGCCGATGAGTTGTCCGCACAAGAGGAGGCGGCTCGCGGTGCAACCCATGAAGCTCGCAAGACTGAAGATGATCTGGCGGCGACGCGAGCGGCCGCAGCCGAGGCTGTGCTTCGCCGCGATCGGCAAACGCGCGAGCGGGCTTATCAGGAAGAGCAGGCAGTTTCGCTGGAGTGGCGGAAGAACGAAGTGAGTGCCGAGATCGACGCACTTTCAGAGCGTCTGATTCTGGTGGAAGCGGAATGCAAACGGCTGCAAGAGGATGATGCCCGGTTAAGAAGCGAAGCTGAACAGAGTGCTACCAGTTTGAGAACGGCCGAGGAATCATATGGTGACAAACTTTCGCTAGCCTCGCAAGCTGAAGCTGACATTGAGGATGCGCGAGCAGATTTAC
The DNA here is from genome assembly GCA_030947265.1 of Acidobacteriota bacterium. Lineage (GTDB taxonomy): Bacteria > Acidobacteriota > Blastocatellia > Pyrinomonadales > Pyrinomonadaceae > PSRF01. The sequence goes on along the minus strand of JALYXE010000456.1, from coordinate 5,350 downwards.
TCAAGCACACCGCTCTTGCCGAGCGACTACGTGAGATTGCGCGGCAGCTCGGGGGTACTCTCGAACGTCTTGCTGTCCAGGCAGAAGGCCTGGCCCGCGAAGGTGAACGTGCTGCTGCGCAACATACCGAACGTCATGCGGAAGCTGATGCATTCAGGCAAGAGATCAGTGTTGCCAGGGAGCATATCTCGAAACTTAATGCCGAGCGTGAACGGGCTATCGATACTGTTGTCCAGGGACATGAGGCAGTCAGCGATACTGAAGCCGAACTGACACGGGTGCGGGATGAGTATTCGCGGACGAAGCACCGTCTGGAAAGTTTAAAAGAACTCGACGACCGCCGAGCGTACTATTCCTCGGCGGTTCAGCTAATGTTTTCCGAGGAAAACGGCCCGCGCGACTTCCACTTTATTGGCACACTTGCTGACGCTCTTAACGTTGAAGCCAAATGGGAAAGGGCTGTTGAAGGGGTGTTTGGCTCTTCTTTGCAATCGATTGTCGTGCCCACGCCTGAGGATGCCGCTCGCGCAGCTCAGTGGTTGCGGGAAAACAATGGCGGCCGGGCGAGCTTCCTGGTAGCCGGCCTCCATGGCGGAAGTGAAGAAACTAACGCACTAACCCGCGATGTTGAGGAGCGCCCGGCTCTTTCCATTTCGTTTGCAAATGAGTCGCTAGCGCACGACCTAAAGGTTTCCGATCTGCTGGGAGCGCCTCGAGAGCTTCTATCTGTTCTTCATCGCACACTGCCTGAGAAGATGAATGCGCGTCTGGCCACCAACCTTGACGATGCAATGACAAGGTCACTCGCGACAGGCGAAGTTTTTGTAACGCTTAACGGTGATTGGGTAGCAAGCGGACAGTTCGTAAGTGCTGGGGATGCGCGAGCGCTTGAAGAAGGTGCAGGGCTGCTGGCCTTCAAACGCGAGTTGCGAGAGTTGGGTGCTCGCGCGGATGCGCTAAGTATTGAGTCAAAGTCCGCTGAAGAGTCGGCCAAACATGCGAGAGCAAGCCTGGTTGGGCTCGAAGATGCCGTAGTGCTTCTGAATGAGGCTATAGGGCGCGAAGAGCGAGAAGCAATGGCGCGAGAAGTGACCGCGACGGGGCTTGCGCATGAGATTGAACGCGCAGAACGCCACATGCGGGTTGTGGCTGACGATGCCGGGAGAGTCGAACAGGAACGGGTTGAGGTTGAGAAACGCCGCACCGCCGCAATCGCTGATGCGGAAGAGGCTGAATCAGCCCGCCTCGCGGCGACCAACTCTGTAACCAGAGCCACATCCCTCCTTGCGGAGGCTCGACGGCAAGCCGAGATAGAAAGCGAGGGGTTAGCGGGACAGAGAACCGCAGCGGCCGCAGCAACCGAGCGAAGACGTGGCACGGCCGCCGAACTGCGTCGCATGGAAGCCGAATACGGTGACCTGGTGACTCGAATGGAACGCCACCGGCTGGATTTGCTGGAGATGACGCAGCGGATTCTCGGATTGCGCCAGTCGATTGCCGACCTGGAGCACAAAGCCAGCACCGTTGGGGAAGAGAGGGAAAGGGAAGAACAGGCGATTGCCGCGCTCACTGCATATCTTGAGCAGGCCCGCCAACAGGCAGATTTACTTGCCACTCAACTCTCCAATCTGAACCGCCATGCTGCGGAAGTGCGCGACTTGCGCGCCGCCATCGAAGTGCAGCGCGCCGAGGCACAAGCTCGATTAACCTTTGTTGGCGAAAACTGCGCGGCGGAGTTGAATCAGTCGCTTGAGGATCTGGCCCGGGAGCAGCCCTTAGATGACGCTTTTGATCTGGTAACAGCTCAGGGCCGCGTCGAGGAATTGCGTTCGCGGATCGAAGCATTTGGCGCCGTCAACATGATGGCGCTGGAAGAACTGGCTGAATCTGACGAGCGCCTGTTATTCCTGACTACGCAGCGAAAGGATATAGTCGACGGCATTTCCTCGACCGAGGAAGCTTTGCGCGAAATCAAACGACGGTCTCGCGAAAGATTTCGTCACGCCTTTGAACAGATCAATAGGAATTTTAGCGAACTCTTCCAGGAGCTTTTTGGCGGAGGCCGAGGAGAGATGAGTTTAATTGAGACTGATGATGTGCTTGAATCGGGCATCGATGTAATAGCTCAGCCTCCAGGCAAGAGGCTTCAAAATGTGCTCTTGCTTTCAGGTGGCGAAAAAGCGATGGCAGCACTTGCCCTGGTTTTGGGAATCTTTCATTATCGGCCCTCACCCTTTTGTTTGCTTGATGAAGTCGATGCCCCACTCGACGAAGCCAACGTAGGCCGCTTTACCGATAAGGTCGTGCAGATGTCGGCAAACACGCAGTTCATCGTTATTACTCATAACAAGAGGACCATGGAAATGGCTCGCGCACTCTATGGCGTAACCATGGAGGAAGTTGGCGTCTCGAAACTTGTCTCCGTAAAGTTTGCGTAGGACTGTCCCGCGATTAAAAAAACTGCGACGAGCGAGAATTAGCCGCGGATTTCCACGGATGAAAGCGGATCATCAACTCAAACCAACCACCCCACCCTTGTTTCCGCAATTTCCCTTTTGCTGCCGCTTTCGCCTAAAATGAGCATCACAGTCGATTAGGTGCTCAAGCAAAGTTTCAAATATCTGAAAGTTCTCCCCGCCGCGTTCGTTGTTTTGATCGCGGCGGTTTTTGGTGGTGCGCAGGAGTCTTCGGGCAATAAGCACAACGAGCGCCCGGAAGTCGTTGCGCCTGATTCAAACACGCTTGCGCGTAATTACGAAACTTCTGCACGCTATTCCTACGAGTTTACTCAACCAGAATTCTATATTCGTCACATCGTCATAGAGCACGATATAAGCGGTCGCGGCAAGATTACCTTTGAGAGGCTTAACGAAGGGGTTGCATTTGAAGAGCCTCTGGAATTGTCGTCGGAGACGATGTCACGTGTCGCGGGTTTATGGCAAGCTTTGCGGTTTCTTGATTCTGAGGAAAACTATCAAACAGACAGGCAGTATCCTCATCTGGGTACTATGCGCCTGAAAATGGAACAGGACTCGCGCAAGCGAACTGCCGAATTCAACTGGACCAACAACAAAGACGCATTTTCCCTGGTCAACGAATATCGTCGCATCGCGGATCAGGCCCTTCTGGTATTTGATATTTCTGTCGCGCGCGAAAATCAACCGCTAAATGCGCCCCAGCTTATGGAGCAACTAGAGCTTCTTCTGAAGCGTAACGGATTATCCGATCCGCACCAGTTGGTTCCTCTTCTTAAAGACCTCAGCACCGACGAACATGTACCGCTCATCGCCCGCAACCACGCTATTCGTTTAGTGAAGAAGATTGAGAAATGAATCGGGCCAATTTGCCGAAGGCTACGCATTCCAACCAGCCAGTTTGCAGAACTCGATTACTCGATTCTCAGCCCAAAAGCGGTCTGCATCCTGCAGACGTGAATCAGCGGAATCTCGCGGTCTGTGCGAGATGAAGCCGACATGTCCGCCCTGCTGTGGTGCCAACACGAGAATGTAAGGGTTGTCAGCTATTGAGGGATTACGAAGCGACGTGAAGGGAATGAACGGATCGTCCTGCCCGTGGATAATCAATGTGGGTACACGAATCTTATCGCTGACTCTTATCGCACTGGAACGATAGTAGTAGTCGTCGGCATTGGCGAAACCGTGTGTTGAAGCCGTGAAACGATCGTCAAAGTCCTTAAGCGTGCGCACGCTTCGCAGACCACTAACGTCGTAAAGCCCTGGATACAAATTGCTCTTGACACGAATTCGTTTCTTTAATCGTCGCACGAAGTCTTGCTGGTAAATCCAGTTTGAGCGTTTCGTGATCAGTTCCGCGCTGGCGGTCAAATCAACCGAGGGTGAGACCGCGCAAACGCCCAGGATTTCCTTCGGGGGATCGTCGGCATATTCGCCTGCCAATTTCAAAACAAGATTCCCGCCCAGGGAAAATCCTACTAGAAACAAATTAGATAAGCGGTCGACTTCGATGAGTTCTTTAACGACTGCTCCCAGGTCCTCGCTTAAGCCTCCGTGATACAAAGTAGGTGTAAGGTGTTCAGTGCCGCCGCAATTGCGGATATTCACTCTAATGACATTGAAACCCGCCTGAAAACCTTTCTCCGCTGTTGCCAGCATGTAATTGGAGCCGGTAGAGCCTTCAATTCCATGCCAGACGACAAGGGTAGCGTGGTCACGGGGATTGGCTTGCAAGCGACAGTGAGCCAGAACCTTGACGTCTGGCGCCACCGAAAAGAAACGCTCCTGATCCCTTTCGGAATAAAAACGGAATCCACGCGGCCAGGTATAGGCAGCTAGTGTCTGCGCATGACCATTTTGAAAAAGCCGATGAGGTTTGAAGGGGTTCGCTTCAAACACTCGAGCCGCCCGCGCGAGAAATGCGCGAGCTTCATCAGGCGCGAACCGGAGTTTGTCCCCTTTAATTGCTACTACGTCGACGTTGGGAAGCATGTTTTGAAAAACCTCGGCGAGCGGGGCTACCGGCGCATTGATCGCCAGCAGGAAGGTACCGCATCATTATACAGAATATGGCGGCGTCAGGTACGCAACAAAGCAACAAAGCTCTGAATAGCAGGGTGGCGTTTGCCAGGCACTCGCATTTGCTGAGCCTTTTAGAGGATTACCTCTTCGTTTGAAACCTAAAGATGCCGAAGTCCCGCCAGCCACGCTGGAACTCTCGAACCAAACGCGATCTGATAATCGAGGTTTGGGAACACCTCGATTGCGAATCTGTTGGCGCGCCCGAGCTTGAGCGAATACAGCAAGCGCTTCACGAGCGCTTTGGCGAAGGGGCATTGGAAAGTCCGGCGTCGATTGCGCGAACAGTTGCCGACGAAGGCGCGGTCCTGCGACATCCTGAAGTTTTCCACTTCGACTCTAAATGGCGCGAGCGGAATTTGACCGGGCAGAGTTTCTTAAGTGAACTGGATTTCCGAAGTCTTTCTGAAGCCCTCGACTCTTTTCTGAAGCTTGAGGACAAGCGCCGAGAATTTGAGGCCAACAGCGAGAAGAAAGGCCGGGCACAATTGCGCCTTGTAATCAAAAGTGCCCGTGAAGATTGCCTCCTAATGGCGCGCAGCAAAATCATCGACAAAGGTCAGCGTGAACAGGCAAAGGAGATTTTGAGGTGGTTAACGATCTGGCTGCAATCTCCAGAACTCTTTTCCGATTGGCTCGACCTTCGCCGGCGCTCGCCGGAATTTCGCAAGCGCTTTGAAAGTCGTATGCCATAACACGGAGTTTCAAACAGTCAGTGCCTTCGTTACAACTTAATTGCTTCGTTGCCAATGGTCGTTCGCAAATATTGACCCACTCTGTCGCGGAGAGTAGAATCC
>JALYXE010000452.1 GCA_030947265.1 Acidobacteriota bacterium | reverse complement strand
TCACCGTGAATGTCGTCGTACAGGTGCTGCTGTTGCCTGCCTCATCCTTCGCAGTCACGGTGATCGTATGGGTGCCAGATCCAACCATGGTTCCCGCAGCTGGGCTCTGCGTTTTGGTGATCGAACCAGGCGCTGAGCAGTTGTCGGAAGCAGTAGCGCCTGATGCTACGTCAGGAACCGGAGCTTGACAGTTGGCATCCGCTGACGCACTTGTCGGTGCTGGACAAGTGATCGTCGGTTTCTCAGTGTCGTTGACGGTCACAGTCTGCGTACATGACGAGCCATTACCCGAGCCGTCGGTTGCGGTCCAGGTGATGGTCGTCGTGCCCTTCGGATAAGGAGCATTCAACGCCTGCCCGTCACTACGCGTACCAGTCACGGTCGGGCTGCTGTCGCAATTGTCAGTGGCCGTCGCTGTCCCCGGATCAACTGTGGCCGAGCATTGGCCTGCATCGTTGCCAGTAGTGATACTAGCCGGGCAAGTAATTGTGGGCGCCGTGGTGTCTTTCACAGTTACAGTTTGCTGGCATGATACAGTGCCCGAACTATTTGACGCAGTCCAGGTGATAGTGGTCGCACCGGCCGGGTAGGGAGCGCTCATAGGCAGGCCGTCGCTACGTGAGCTAGTAACTGTTACGTTGCTACCCGTGGTAGTGGGGCTCCCAGGATCCACTGTGGCCTGGCAGCTACTGTCAGCGGTTCCAGTTTTGTCCGGTGGACAAATAATAGTTGGCGCCGCTCCTTCGGTAACAGTTACCGTGAAGCTACACTGACCTCCACCTGTCTCAGACGTTGCGTTAACAACGGTCGTGCCAACCGGAAAGAAACAGTCGTTGCAGTGGTCGGTAGCAATCGACCCGCACGATCCCGAACCGGTTGGCGGATCGAAGTGAACGATGGCCCCAGGCGTTCCATTATCAGTAGTATCGGCCGGGGTCGTTATGTTGCCAGGGCAGGAAAGGGAGCAGCCGCCTCCACCTCCGCCCGAAGCGACGGTGACATAAGCGGTCGAGCTATTGTCGTTGGTGTTCGGATCCTCTGTGGCGCTTGAAACTGTGGCGGTGTTCGTGATTATTGTGCCAGCTGGCGTGCCGGCGACCACCGTATACGCAAAGTCGAAGGTGGCCGAGTCGCCTCGCGCTAGACTCGCGATGGTGCAGGTTATCGTTCCTGTGCCACCCGCGCTCGGCGTAGTACACGTAAAAGCCGGTCCGTCAGTTTGCGTCATGGCGACAAATGTAGTGTTAGCCGGAACGTCATCTGTCAGCACGACATTCTGAGCTGCGTCTGGGCCGTTGTTCCTCACATAGATCTGAAATGAGCCACTCGAGCCAGCCGCAACTTGCTCATTGGCCACACTTACTGATTTGCTGACAGAAAGATCGGCTGCGGCCTTTGCGGGATCTGTGACGACAAATTGCGTGCTGGTCACGATTGAGCTTCTGCTGGAGATCATGTTGACTCTCCAGGTCCCTCGGTTATCCACTGTGCTGTTTCCGACCATCGAGGTCTGAGTTGCGGGTATCTGAAATGTAATGTCTTGAGGGTCGCTCGTAATGGGTGTCACCTGCCTGATAAAGCCACTTGGATCCACCCAACTGAGGCGCCGCGGAAAGGTCGTTCCTCCGGTTACGTGGGCGCAAACAACTTCACCTAAAACGAAGGTGCTTCGCGGAGTTACACAACCGGCCGCAAATGTTGTGACGCTTGGCAAAGAAGCCTGGGGAACCAATGTAAGAGTAGAAAATAGCGGAAGCCCCTTCAAAGCGGCAGACAGTTCACCGTGGGCCGAGATGCCCCTACTTTGGTTTGCAGATAGGTTCGGTTCCTTCTGCCTCGCTCCTTTAGAGTTTGCGCCCGTAGTGTCACTTCGAGGTGAAGATGAAGAGGAAACGGTATAGAGCGGAACAGTTACAAGTGCAACAAGAACGATCAAAATACCAAGGCGAACGGCTACGTTGAGATAATGATGTTGATGGGGTTTGGGGGCATTTCCGGTTTTCATCAGCTTTTCTCCTTGGCGAAATACTTTGGCGATAATCGAAACCTATCCGACGAGATTAAGTCTAGTGTGTCCAGAGAATTCAACTAACCGAATCATTGGCATAAGACCCGATTCTCATTCGTAGTCGGCGGGACTTGGGGTTCATTGGAAATTCTCTCCTAAGAACTACTTTGCTCGCTAGTTTGTTGCGTTGGCTGGATCGATGAGAGCCGGTGACAAGAATGGCCGTAAACGCATGCAGGAACTAAAAGAGAGTTGTAAAATTGGTACTACCTGCTAAAAGTGAGCTCCAAGATGTTCTCGCAGCAACTGTGAGGCTTTCAACGAACCTCTGAAATCGCCGGGTGTCTTCGTTTTCTTGCTCAAATGCGTCGCGCGTAAGGTTCCTGCGAACGTCCCGAATAAGGATTAAGAACCAACAGTCGGTTAAACGAAGACGCTTTAATAATCCATTCCCGACAATTTGTCAACAAGAAATCTTGAAAGATTCGTGACATTTGTAACTTGGGCCCAGTCCCTTCTTTGAGAATTGCTCTTTAATATTTACTATGGGTTTTTGAACTTTGCCGGCTCGGTCTGAACGCGAAAGTACCGGTGACGTTATATCGTCTGCTTTGGAGAAACGATTAAAGGTGCCTAAATTCTTTATTACCGGTGGTGCGGGCTTCATTGGATCAGCCTTCGTTAGGCTGGTTCTGGAAGAGGTTCCATCGTGCGAGGTCATAAATTTTGACGCGTTGACTTACGCGGGAAATATGGACAATCTTGTGGGTCTGGATGAAAGGCGCCATCATTTTGTTCGCGGGGACATAACAGACGGCGCGGCAGTGCGGACGGCACTAGGGGAGAATTCTGACGCGATAATCAACTTTGCCGCAGAGAGTCATGTAGATCGTAGCATCGTAGATGCTGCCGAATTTCTCCGGACTAACATCATCGGAACGCAAATTCTTCTTGACGCTGCTCGCGCGCGCGGCGTACAGCGCTTTGTTCAGATATCAACCGATGAAGTAATGGGAAGTCTGGCCGAAAATGAGGATGGATTCTTCACGGAGCAGTCCGCGTTCGCACCCAACAGCCCCTACGCCGCTTCCAAAGCCGCAGCAGAGCACCTGGTTCGCGCTGCGCACCACACTTTCGGTCTCGACACTGTGATAACGCGCTGCGGCAATAACTATGGTCCACGCCAGTTTCCCGAAAAATTCCTGCCGCTTGCACTGTCAAACGCATTGAACAACGAGCCAATTCCTGTCTATGGTGATGGCCGCAACGTGCGGGATTGGATCTACGTTGAGGACCATTGCCGCGCCATACGAATGGCTATGGAAAAGGGCAGGCCTGGCGCCGTTTACAACATAGGCGCCCGCAATGAGCGTCGCAATATCGATGTCGTAGAGTCGTTATTGAAGGCGCTGGGCAAGCCGCCTTCCCTTATTCGGTTCGTTAAGGATCGTCCCGGCCATGATCGGCGTTATGCAATAGATCCATCGCTAACCGAATCGGAACTGGGCTGGCGTCCTCGAGAAACCTGGGACAGCGGTTTGCAAAAAACAATCCAGTGGTACCAGCAGAATGGTGCTTGGCTTGAACGAACACGAAGTGGCGCTTACCGTGACTATTACAGAACCCAATACGGTACGGAGGTAGCGGCAACTTGAGAGTGCTCGTGACAGGTGCCGGCGGAATGGTTGGCCGAGCAGTTTGTGACGTTTGCGCTTCCTGTGGCGATTTGGTTCTTCCTTATGACCACCAGAAGCTGGACATTGGCGACCCCGAACTTGTGACGCAACTGCTGGAGGATGAAAAGCCGGAAGCTGTCATTAATTGCGCTGCCTGGACTGACGTCGACGGCTGCGAATTGGACGAGAAACGCGCTTTTGAGGTTAATGCGCTTGGACCGGAAAACCTTGCCAGAGCCAGTCGCGAGATTGATGCTGTCCTGGTGACCATCTCCACGGACTATGTCTTCGATGGGAAGAAAAACGGTTTCTATACTCAACGGGATCAGCCGCGACCCGAAAGCATCTATGGCAAGTCAAAACTGGAAGGCGAGCACTTAGCGCAACTGGCCTATGCGCGCACCATTGTGGTGCGCACGGGGTTCGTGTTCGGCACCGGCGGAAAAAATTTCCTGAGCACGATTGTCGAGCGTGCTCGCAGGGGTGAAAAACTAAAGGCGATAAGCGATGCCTACGGCACCCCCACGTATGCGCTGGATCTGAGCGTGCGGTTGCGAGAGTTGTGCATCCTCGATCTACCGGGACTCTACCACGTGGTCAACAGCGGTGAGGGCGCGAGCTTCGAGGAATTCGTGCGGGAGGCTCTGGAGATCGCGGACTGCGACGAAGTCGACGTTGAAGTAGTTTCAATGGATTCGCTCAAACGTCCTGCGCTGCGACCGCGTAATTCCCGCTTACGCTGTTTGGTTTCCGAAGCTATAGGCCTGCAAACACTGCCCGATTGGCGCACTTCGCTATACGACTTCGTAAAGCAACATCACCAGAGTAACACCGGGGAAGAAGTTATACGCTAAGTGGGTTTGGCACTCGCATCCGTAAATCCCTCTTCCTCAACTTGCCAGACGTGAACACTCTGCTATTATTCTGCTATCTTTCTGGAAGTTTTGAAATGAAGGCCTACTATTATGATGTCACAAGATAATCGTCTGCTGCCCGTCAGTGCGCTCGACCGTAGTTTAGATCGTCCGCTGGCAGATCTTGCTCAGGCAAAGCCTTATGGAACCTCCGGCGTCGAACCAGCCAGTTTTCGCGACTATTTGTCAGTTGTTCTGAAAAGAAAATGGTTGATTCTCAGCCTCGTGCTGGTAATAACTTCCCTGGTAACAATCCAGGCGTTTCGTTCGCCTTCAATCTATGAGGGGGAGACTACTATCCGCATAGAACAGAAGCCGAGGAGCGTACTTCAAACCAAGGAAATAATTATCAACGGCCAGAGTGACCCGAATTTCTGGGGTACCCAACTCAAGCTTTTAGAGAATCCGGCTCTTGCTCGTCAAGTAGTACTCACACTCGATCTGCAACACAATCCGGCATTCCTGGGCGGGCACGCGCCGGGCGGCATTTTTATGTCTCTTCGTCGGGTCTTCTCGAAGCCAAACAGGATCTCGGAAGCGCCAGCCGTTTCTCCCGACCTTACCGTGGTTGGTGAACGTGAAGTAACCGGAGGATCGTTGACACCAGCCCAGTTGGCTGATCTGGAACCTTATGAAGACGCCATTATTAGTGGCGAGGTTGTCGATCCAGTGCCAACCACCAATCTGGTCAAGATCAAGTTCACACATTCTGAGCCTGAGCTTGCACAGAAGATCGCAAATACGTTGGCCGAAGTATTCGTAAACAACAATTTGACACGCTCGACCGAGGGCTCTACAAAAGCTGAAGATACATTGGCCAGAGAGATCGCGAAATTGCAAACCCAGATTAAACATGATCAGGAGGAGCAATTTAATTACGCTAAGAACCATGGCCTCCCGCTAACGGTGGAGTCGGGTGCCAATCTCGAGGCCACTCGCCTGGCCACGCTGAGCAGCCAGTTGTTACAGGCTGAAAATGACAGGAAAAATCTGCAGGCTCAGCTTGAAGCGGCGAGGAAAGAGCGGGATCCTTTTTCGATTCCTGATGTCAACTCATCGGCGCGGGTTGAAAAACTGAGAGACCGCATATCAGCACTGAAAGAAACGCGCGACGCTCTCCTTACCACTTACACGACTGAATGGCCCGGAGTAAAAAAGATTGACGCACAACTAAAGGGCCTGGAAGCGGAATTGGCCAAGGCACCCCCGGAAATTGTCACCTCCATACAGCGGCGTTATGAGGCGGCCGCAGCCAGAGAAAGCCTTTTAAGGCGGTCCTATGAACAACAGAAGGGAACCACAACCCAGCAGACGCGTGACACGATCGATTTGATGGCTATAAGCCAGCAGTTGGAGACTAATAAGCAGTATTTAAACACGCTTCTGCAACGCCAGCGCGAGTTGCAGGTAACCAACGGCGACAGACCGAATGACGTGAATATTGCGACTTATAGCCGGCTCCCAAAAGAGCCCATTGGGCCGCCGCGTTTGCGCAACATCTTAGTTGCTTTTCTCTTGTCCCTGGCGGCAGGCATTGGCCTTGCTTTTCTCCTCGATTTCCTTGATGACACAGTAAAGTCAGTAGAAGATGTGGATCGCTTTTTACATTTACCGGCTTTGGCGCTAATCCCTTCGAGCCGGAATCGTGGGCGCTTAATTGGCACTGGCGATGCGCCGCCTTCACCGGCCGCCGAAACAACAGCACTTGCTATGATTAGCGATGCGCGCTCGCCTATAGCAGAATCCTATAGGCACTTACGCACGTCACTACTGTTGTCATCTGCCGGTCAGCCACCCAAAACAATATTAGTTACCTCAAGTCAGCCGTCCGAAGGCAAAACCACGACGGCAATCAACACGGCATTTATGCTTGCCCAAACGGGGGCGGAGATCTTGATTGTGGATTGCGACCTGCGGCGACCTCGCTTGCACTCCCATTTTGAGGCCCCCAACTCCAGAGGTCTGACAAATTGGCTTTCCGGAGGGACTGATATTGACGCTCTGATCCAGACGTACGATAAGCAACCGAATCTTAAGTTTCTAACATCAGGTCCAGTGCCGCCAAATCCGGCCGAGCTTCTGGGTTCCGATGAAATGCGAAAGCTGCTGAGTATCCTGAGCGCGAAGTTTGCCCATATCGTGATTGACTCGCCACCCGCGATATCGTTTACCGACGCATCTATTTTGTCCACTATGGTTGATGGCGTGGTGCTGGTGGTTCATGGCGGAAGGAGTTCTCGGGCTGTGGTAAGGCGTGCCAAGCAGCAGTTGCTTGATGTGGGCGCCCATATCTTTGGTGTGGTTCTCAACAACGTGAAGCTCGACACTCAGGATTACTATTATGCTGGCTATTACTCGAGTTATTACACTGGCAGTGACAACCCGGAAGACTTACCGGGAGAATCCGCTGATGCGCAGTGAGCTATGATCCAACCCCAGGTAGAAAGACTTGCGAGGCTCGTAAGAGAATTGATCAAAGCCTGCTAGCCGTTTACGACTTGCAGCGCTTACCCTGCACGAAACGGGAAGCCGCGAAACCGTTATTCTTCCTAACCTCAAATACGACCCGCTAACCGAATGAAAGTCCCGCTACTCGATTTGCGAGGGCAGCACCAGGCCCTGCGTCCCAAACTGCTCGCAGCCATCGGACGCGTAATCGATTCGCAGCAGTTCGTATTGGGCTCTGAAGTCGAGGCTCTCGAAACAGAGATCAGCGAATACTGCACCACGAAATTCGCAATCGGGTGCGCTTCCGGAACGGATGCGTTGCTGCTTGCTTTGATGGCCCTGGATATCAAAACGGGCGACGAAGTAATCACTACTCCTTTCACTTTTTTTGCCACCGGCGGATCGATTGTGCGTCTGGGCGCCCTGCCACGCTTCGTTGATATCGAGCCACGGACCTACAATATCGATCCATCTCTGGTTGAGGCTGCGATTACTCCGCGCACCCGGGCAATTTTACCGGTTCATCTATACGGACAATGCTCGGATATGGATCCTCTCCTTGAGATCAGCAAACGTCACGGCTTACCAATAGTGGAAGATGCCGCGCAGGCGATTGGCGCCGAAGACCGCAAACGACGTGCCGGTTCAATGGGCCATCTGGGCTGTTTCAGTTTCTATCCCACTAAAAATCTCGGCGCAGCCGGAGACGCCGGTATGCTGGTAACCAATAACGCGGGTGTAGCCGGCCGCGTGCGGAGGCTACGTGTGCATGGTGGCACAACTGAATACCAGCATGATGAAGTCGGAATTAATAGTCGTCTGGACGCTCTGCAAGCCGCGGTCTTACGCGTAAAACTTAAACACCTTAACGAGTGGTCCGCCGCAAGGCGCAAGAAAGCGGCTTTTTATACCGCGCTTCTTAATGAGGCAGGACTTGCGGAGGAGTTTGTACCGCCCTTCGTCAGGCCAGAGGCGCAACATATTTTTCATCAATATGTAATTCGCGTCCGTCGAGGTCGGGATGAACTGATCAAGCACTTATCGCAACATGGTGTAGGCAGCAAGGTTTATTATCCTGTTCCACTTCACTTGCAGGAATGTTTTGTGTACTTGGGGTACCGGCGTGGTGATTTTGCAGAAACTGAGCAAGCTGCGCTCGAGACATTGGCATTGCCATGTTTCCCTGAGATCACGGAAGAGCAACAGCGATTTGTTGTGGAAGCCCTTGCGAAGTTTCGTGTTTAATGTCTATTAATATGAAGGTTATCTTTTCCTGCGGACAATTGAAAAAGCGTGTGATGTTATAGCACTTGAGGCTTGACACTTTATTACCCACGACCAAATGAAGAAACGTTCCTTTCGAGCAGAGAAAGAATTTGGTCTGATTGTAGGCGGCACTTTTGTCCTGCTGAGCGGTTGGTGGCTATATCGCGCAAAATTTGTAGACACCGCTCACGTAACACTGCCGCTGGGCGCGCTTTTGGTTCTCCTTGGGCTGCTGCTGCCGAAAGCATTAGTCCTTCCTAACCGGGCATGGATGCTGTTAGCCGAAGGATTGTCGTTTGTAACTACGCGCGTAATCCTTGGCATCGTCTTCTTCCTGGTAATTACGCCAATAGGCGTCGTGAAAAGATGGTCGGGATGGGACCCGCTTAACCGGCGCAGCGAACCAAGCGCTTCTTACTGGAGGCCCTATTCCACACGGCAGCGCGATCCGCGCCATTATGAAAAGATGTTTTGAGAACTTTCAAC
>JALYXE010000376.1 GCA_030947265.1 Acidobacteriota bacterium | reverse complement strand
ATTGAAGACCGTCCTTTCACGCGAGATTCATTCGATCTGTGGAGAGCCACTCGCAACGAGCTCTCTACTAAACTCTTATTGTTCAACCACGCTTCTTATTTGTACGAATACCATTGTTTGTTAGTTTCTTAATGACAAAACTTGCTCTCTGCCGGCGTGCTTACTGCTATTAGAAGCCGTGCGTACGCACGGCTTCAAACGTCGCACCACATCTTTTATGGTGATGTTGGCAAGCACACGCTCGACCGCCGAATCGACGTCGTCCAGGACGTCGTTGAGCACAGTTCCGATGTTTACGCCTACCGGGCAATGACGATTGGGAGGATGGCGATGCAAGGAAAAAACTCCCCGGCTCTCAACCGCCTGGTAGATATCAAGCAGTGTGATTTGCTCGGGCTGGCGTGCCAGCTTCGAACCACCCATTGCGCCGGACTGCGAAACAACAAGTTTGGACTCGGCCAGTTCACACAATATTCGCCGTATGACGACCGGGTTTGTCTTGACGCTCTCGGCAACCTGCTCCGATTTCAGTGGCTCCTCATCGGCCCACGCCATGAGCGTAAGAACATGCACCGCTACTGCGAACCGGCTACTGGTCGACATACAGAACTCGAACGTTGGGGAACCCGCTAATAGTCTGTAACTAATATAGTTACAGTTGACGCTTTTGTCAAGACCACACCCACGGTGCGAGCTTTAATGGTGCTTTGGTGATGCTGTTGGAAGAGTTTCGCGGTCCCACTAACGCGGTCCTACCAAAAGGTACAGGCGTAATTCCGAACTTTTTCACCATGCTCAGCTATTACTTCAGAAATGTGGGCGGTGGCTTGGCCAGGTTTTGACCCAAATTCGCACAATTCTTTACCTGCTTCAAAAAGATAACCGAACGGTTCTAATGCACAGCGACTCTCCGACAACTCTTTCAATGAGTTGTCGGAGTAGCTGGTGTAGACTCCACTACCAACTTTACGGGGAATTAGGCCATACGATAAAATCCATTCACAAAATGGCATAAGCATTGCTCGGCAGTTAACCGTTCCAGAAGTTTTTGAGATTCCCGTTACTAACAAAGGAGGCATTAGCCTATGTTGTGGACGATTCTTGTGATTTTACTCATTCTCTGGTTGGTTGGATTCCTTGGTCACATTGGCGGCGGGCTCATTCACTTGCTGCTGGTCATTGCGCTGATTGTGTTCATCATCAACCTCGTCTCGGGTCGAAGAGCGGTTTAGCGCTCGGTTTGAGCTGAAGAGAGCGAATCAGCGCCACCTCGGCGGTGCAAGTGAAGGGGGGGTCAAGGTTTTCAAACAGTGGATAGAACGAGATAGAAACCTCGCAGACCTCGCTGTCTGGTTTTCTAAAAAAGCCCTGGCGGCGACGCCAGAGCAGCGTCCACAACAGGCAACGCTTCTTCAAAGATTGGGGAAGCGTTGCTTCATGTGGATCTTAACCCCAAGGAGAGATTAATCATGCCAACAAGAAAGAAAGCTGGAAAGTCGAGCGCGAAAAAGAAGACGACAAAGAAGGCTGCTTCCAAAAAGTCGGCCTCATCCCGCAAGCAGCGGACGACAAAAAAGAGCCCTGCCCGCAAAACTACTAAGAAGCGTTCGTCGCCCGTCCTGAAAAAGGCGAAGAAGGTCTTGAAGGCCGTTGTTATTGGTGCAGCCGCGGGAGCAGCTCAAGGCGCTGTTAGGGGAGCGACACAGGCGGGAAGTAAGGCTACGGGGCTTGGTAACACGGAGGAAGAGAGAAAGCAATCTTCGAACGAAGGTGGAAAAAACGAGATGGAACCCTAGAATTAAACCCTTTATCTGCGAGTTACAGGGATCTTTTACCGCCTATGCTCAGGTCATGCCTGACCGTCACGATTCAAAAGAAGGTCGACCAACTTAAACAGGATAGCGACATCCAGAAAAGCCTGCAGCAGGCCTCGGGAGCAAAAGGAAATGTAAGCATCTCGGCGGAAGTAAACAAAAGTTTTTCCGGGGAGGCATTCTGTTGCTACCGCTTTTTCTGAGTAGTTGCTAATGCCTGCTCGGGCTACGCTTATTTACATCAGAGAAACCTATCTTCCCTTTCAGCGTCTCCTCACCAGCGCCATGGCTATAGTGACCGCTGTCGGACTTGCCAGGACGCTTGACGTTCCTCTCGTCACCCGGCTCGGAGATTCCGCTTCTCCACACAACATCACGCGCGACATCAAACTCATTACCGCGCTGGTAATCGCATTCTTCTCGCATATAGTCGTAGCCTAAAAATTTCTGCTATCGCTCTGCAAGCGTCCACTGCTAGAATCCAGGCCAAACTCACCCGAAGGGATAACTATGCCGGAACAACGTGGCAAACAGGCTACCGCCGACGTGAAATCGGAATGGACTCGTGCTTACCAGATCTATGTGCGAGCGCCAGGCGATCGATATGATAAGAAGAAGGACCGAACGGCGCGTATCGACTCCGTGGCTAATGAATTAAACCTCACGCGTAAGCAAGCGAAGCGGCGTGTACGAAACTACGAGGCTTGGCAGCGTAATATCAAAAAGGGCTTAGTCGAACCGTAGGTTAGTGAAAATAATTCGCGTAGCTATTCCTCCTTCAGTCAATTCACATTGACTCCATCCCAGGAAATGCAACCGCCGATACGCGCGACGCCCAGCAGGGCAACTTTCCGATCAAGGCATGTGCCCGAACTTGATGGCCTGCGCGGAATCGCGATCATCTCAGTACTCATTCATCATCAGCTTACTACCTTTTCATTAAAGGGCGGGTTTCTGGGTGTTGACCTCTTTTTTGTTCTCAGTGGGTTTCTAATAACCGGAATTCTTTTGTCGGAATTTGAAAAAACGCAGGCAATTTCCTTGCGAAATTTCTATATCCGTCGAGTTTTGCGGCTCGGACCTGGACTACTGGTCTATCTAATCGCTTGCCTTCTCGTTACCTATCACGCGCAGTTGGTTAACATCCCGCGCGAGATCAAACTAATAGCAATCGCCCTGGTTTACTCAACCAATTGGCGCATGGCTTTCGGATGGGATTCGTATTTGGACCCAACGGCAATCATCTGGTCACTTTCGATCGAGGAGCAATTCTATCTTGTTTGGCCTGTGCTTTTATTTGGGTGTTTGGCGCTTAAAGTAAGAAGGGGCTTCATAGTGGCCGGACTGGGCATCACTATCTTTGCCATAATGGTCCAGCGCGGTCTGCTCTTGAATGCGGGAGTTGATTTAACCAGGCTTTATTACGGAACAGACACTAGAGCAGATGCTCTTCTAATCGGTTGCTTGCTGGCATTGCTGACTGTCACGAGCTTCGGCATGAAGATGAAAAGGTGGGTAAATATCGCGAGCATTTTTTCCGCGGTCGGGCTAATTTATTTTATTGCTACCACAAAGTTTACCGACCTATTCTTGTACCGCGGCGGGTATACACTGATTGCCCTGTTGGCTGGTATTGTCATTCTAGTTGCGGCAAATTCACCACCTCGAATTCTTTCGACAGCACTCCGAATCCGTCCGCTGCGATGGTTTGGCAAGATCTCCTATGGTTTGTACTTATGGCATTGGCTTGTCGTAATAAGCTCAAGCTTCTATTACCTGGGATACTGGGAGCCCTGGGCTAAGCTAGCTCTGGCCGTGGGAATTGCCTCGGCCTCCTTTTATCTCGTTGAGAGGCCTATTAATAGACTAAAGACCCGGTTTGCAATGCGACCTAGTGTAGATCAGCGTGGGGTCTCACCCCTTGCGACTGACAAAGCGCCTTCCTCGATCCGGATTCCGCTGACCAATTAACGTCTTGAATCGCGCGGTTAATGTCGTCGATCTCCCAGCAGATCTCATTTCCCTTTCCTATTTGAAACTAAGACGAGAGGGCCAAACCTTACAACTCGGACTCGCAAGCTCTCGCCGTAAGAATAATCCCGCCTACTTGGAAACATCCCTCAATTAAATATGAATTCTTAAAGAAATCCATTCAGTCGAGTTGTACAGACGTTCGGGATAAATAGACGTGATAAAGCCTGGTCCAGGGACGCTCCTCCTTTATGTAGCGCCATACTAGTTCTGTTACCTTCACAGAGTTTTGCCCAGTGTGGCGGCGAACGCTGGTCAGTAAAAACCGGCACTGATCCAGACGCCAATTTGGTGAATCTCAACTCCCCCACACCGACAACCATTGGTTTTCTAACCAGCCTCGCTGCATCCAAAACCCTTCCCGATAACGGTCGTGTCCAACCCACCGAGACGACCTTGTGGGTCGTCAACGCGACGCTGAAGCAGTATCAGAAACAAGCGGATGCTGACTACCATCTCATGTTGATCGACGGCGCCGGGCACCAAATGATCGCGGAGATCGCGTCTCCTAATTGCGTTGGGCCGGGTAGTCCCTTTTCAAGCGGCACAGCTCGCGCGCGGGCGCAATTTGACGCCAGATTTACGGCTACATCTGCTCTCAAGACCGCTAACGTATCTGTTCAGATCACCGGAGTGGGATTTTTTGATCATCTCGCTGGCCAGACGGGTGTCGCGCCGAATGGTATCGAACTCCATCCGATCATCGATATCATCTTTTCTCCCTCAAATGATTTCGGGATCTCTGCATCGCCGGCGACTCTGGCGGTTGCTCAAGACAGTTCAACTACAACGAACATAACTACTGCGGTATCTGGAAGTTTCAATTCAGGAGTCTCGCTTTCAGCTTCGGGCTTGCCTGGCGGAGCGACCGCAAGTTTTAGCCCAGCTACTATCGCTGCTCCCGGCTCGGGTACATCTACTCTCGCAATCACCGCGGGCTCGACCACGCCCACGGGCACTTACAACGTAGTCGTCGCCGCTATGGGTGGTGGCCAAACGCACACGTCAACCATCAACTTAACCGTTACCGCCACCGGCGGCCCAACTCAACAATTACTCGGCAATCCCGGCCTGGAAAATGGACTCAGTGGTTCCCCATGGATTGCTACTACGGGCGTCGTTGATAATTCCACTCTACAGCCGGCTCGCAGCGGGGCCTGGAAAGCCTGGATGAATGGCTTCGGTACTCCCCACACGGACATGCTCGCGCAGCAAGTCACCATTCCGGCTAACGCCACCAGGGCGACTCTCTCCTTCTGGTTTTATGTTTATACGGCGGAGACTTCTGCCACCGTTGCTTACGACACGCTGAATATTCAGATTCGCAGCGCGTCCGGCACCGTTCTGTCCACACTCGCAACTTATTCAAATCTCAGTCCCAAGTTTCCCTATGCGCAGTCTACTTTTGATATCACTATTTTCAAGGGACAGACAATTCAGGTTTATCTGGTAGGTACTGAAGATCAGGGTCTGCAAACCTCTTTCATCATTGATGACTTCGCACTCGATGTCGATACCTCCGGACAAACGTCAGACTTCGCGATCGCTTCATCACCATCAGCAGTGGGTGTTACACAGGGAAGCTCAGCTACAGCCACCATAACTTCAAGCCTCGCCGGAACTTTCAATTCCAGCGTCTCGCTTTCCGCCGCCGGTTTGCCTGTTGGGGCTACAGCCAGTTTCACTCCAGCCGCCATCGCCGCTCCGGGCTCAGGTTCAGCAACTCTGGCAATAGCTGCCGGCCCAAATACCCCCACCGGCACATACAACTTCGTCGTTACCGGCGCGGGCGGTGGCAAGACGCACACTACAACCATCACCTTGACGGTAAACTCCGCCGGCGGCACCACTCAACAGCTACTTGGTAATCCCGGCTTTGAAAATGGCGCCAATGGGGCGCCCTGGGTTGCGACCACTGGGGTCATCGACAATTCAACTCTACAGCCGGCGCGCACTGGATCCTGGAAGGCATGGATGAATGGCTTCGGCACTGTGCACACTGATACGCTCTCGCAGCAAGTTACGATTCCGGCCAACGCCATTAGGGCCACACTTTCTTTCTGGCTTTACGTCTACACAGCGGAGACTTCCAACACCGTTGCTTACGACAACTTGTCGGTTCAGATTCGTAATTCTTCAGGCACGGTGCTGACCACACTCGCCACTTATTCGAATCTCAGTCCGAAGTCTCCATACGCGCAGGCTAGTTTTGATATCAGTTCGTTCAAGGGACAGACCATTCAAGTTTATCTGGTAGGCACTGAAGATCAGGGTTTGCAAACTTCTTTCATTATTGACGACTTTGCGCTTAACGTGATGCAGTAATTTTTGCGAGCAGGAGCAGGATATGTGCCATCTTTTCATGCTAATCGGCTGGCTGGTTTTTGGCGGGGCCGTGTTTTCCCAGCAACCCCAAGCCGGCGCGCCGGCTGATGATGATTCGGTACAGGCCGTGATGGACGATGATGGCGGCCGCGCCTTTATCATCAATTCCAGGAACTTCAAGCGCCTGACAAAATTGCGCCGTTTTGGGGGAGGCGCGATAGTCGAGCCGGAACAGTACAGCATCTTTCTGGGCAGCCGGTGGGCGACCTCGCAGCTTCGCGGGCGCGAGCCGAAACTCAGCAACCTTCTCTCTTCGATTCGCAGTCAAGTGGAAACAGAAAAGTTGAGCAGTTATGGCATCGCCAATTGCTTTGCTGTTACGATCAGTCAGGAGGTGCTGACAAGCTTTGATAATGACGAAAGATTTTCGGACCTTCGGGCTCGCGCCGCTCTGGCCGAATTAGTCAACTCCGGTTCCCTTCCCCGAAGCGGGCCTTCAACCATCTACGTGATCTTTCTCGAGCCTGGACTTAATTCCACACTCGGAACTTTGACGGGAAGAAAACACTACCTCGCATATCACCAATTCTTCAACATCGCCGGCCAACGACTCCACTATGTCGTCGTGCCTTATGAACCTGATCTGGAAAGGGCACAGGCGATCGCCTTGCGCGCATTTGTCGCCGCCGCTATCAATCCTTTGGGCGCATTTGGTAATTAGAACGCCTTCGCCCGGATCGGGGCAGTAGCCCGACCGTGAGGGAGGGCGTCAGAAACTCGCCCGTGTTCATGATGGATCAAATTACAGGCCTTGATCGGCATCTCACGACGCCCTCCCTCACGGTCGGGCTACTGCCCCGTTGCAAGCGAAAGCGCCTGCGCTCCCAGTAAAGAAGTCGCGACGAAGATGCCAAGCTTACCCTCTCCCGGTATTTCGCAGTCCCTTTTCAACTTAATCGTCTCTGGTTACAATCCTTCGCATTCCTAAGCAATTCCGAAGTTAGTTTCAATGGAGGCAAGAATGAATTTTATTTGTCGAGGCGGCCATGTGTGGTCGGGCGCCTTTCTCATTATGAGCGTGGGTCTTCCGCTAATGTCGTCTTGCACAAATAGCCCAAACTCAGTTTCGCCTTCAGGGGCTAAGGGCACGGCGGCGGAGGCGCAGAAGTTCATTAGCGAAGCGGAGAAGAAGTTGTTTGACTTGAACCTAAAATTCAGCCGCGCGGATTGGGTTAAGAGCACGTTCATCACGGATGACACGGAGGCTATCTCCGCCGATGCTAATAACGCTGTCATTGCAGCAACGACTGAACTAGCTGATCAGTCGCGTCGTTTTGATGGACTTGATTTGTCCTACGACGTGGAGCGCAAGATAAAGCTATTGAAGTTGTCCCTTACGCTGCCCGCACCAAAAGATCCGGCCGAACGCGACGAGTTGACCAAGCTGGCGGCGTCTCTCGAAGGAGACTACGGCAAAGGCAAGTATTGTCCTGAGGGCGACAAGGGAAAATGTCTCAGCCTCAACGACATGGAAGAGATCATGGCGAACAGCCGCGATCCGGAAGAATTGAAACGCATCTGGCTTGGTTGGCACCAGATTTCGCGGCCCTATCGAAAGAATTACGCGCGCTTTGTCGAACTCAGTAATAAGGGCGCACGCGAAATGGGTTTCAAAGACACCGGAGCAATGTGGCGGGCAAAGTACGATATGGACGCCGATGCTTTCGCTGCGGAGACCGAGCGCCTGTGGCAACAGGTTAAGCCGCTTTACGATTCGCTTTACACCTATACGCGTCGCAAGCTTTCCGAGAAGTATGGCAAGGACATTGTGCCGCTCGATGGACCAATCCCCGCGCATTTGCTTGGCAACATGTGGGGGCAGCAGTGGGGAAATATTTATTCGCTGCTTAAACCCGAAGGCGGTGGCGATCGCGGCTACAATTTGACGCAAATTCTCAAGGCGCGCAACACCGAACCAAAACAGTTAGTGCAATATGGCGAATCGTTCTTTACCTCGCTCGGTTTCGATTCGCTTCCACAGACATTCTGGGAGCGCTCAATGTTAGTCAAGCCGGTGGACCACGAGGCGGTTTGCCATGCGAGCGCGTGGGATCTCGACTTTGAAAAGGATGTGCGACTGAAAATGTGCATCCAGATTAACGAAGAAGATTTCACCACCGTGCATCACGAGCTCGGGCACAACTACTACCAGATGGCCTATTCGGGACAGCCTTTCCTGTATCGCGACAGCGCAAATGATGGCTTCCACGAAGCTATTGGTGACACGATGGCGTTGTCGGTTACGTCGCCCTATTTGAAACAGATCGGTTTGATCGACAAAGTGCCTGACCAGAGCGCGGACATCGGATTTCTCCTGCAACGGGCGCTCGATAAAGTCGCGTTCCTGCCGTTTGGTTACCTGGTCGATCAGTGGCGATGGAAGGTTTTCTCAGGTGAAGTTGGGCCAAACGACTACAACAAGGCGTGGTGGGATTTGCGTGCGAAGTATCAAGGGCTGGCGCCTCCCGCCCCGCGTAGCGAGCAGGATTTTGACGCGGGCGCGAAATACCATGTGCCGGCCAACACGCCCTATGCACGTTACTTTCTGGCGGCGATTTTGCAGTTTCAGTTTCATCGGGCGTTGTGTCGCGAAGCCGGCTTCAGCGGTCCGCTTTATCAGTGTTCGATCTACGGCAACAAGAAGGCTGGCGAGAAACTGAAGCAGATGCTGGCGATGGGCTTGAGTAAGCCCTGGCCCGAAGCACTAAAGAGCATGACCGGCGAAGACAAAATGGATGCGACGGCAATCATCGACTATTTTGCCCCGCTCAAGACGTGGCTCGACGCCGAGAATCAAAAAGCTGGAAGCAAGTAATAGGAGATTAATTAAGGATGTGTCACTTGGGAGTGATGACTTCCGCCTCGAGAAACTTTTCGACGACCTCTCGCGGCCAATGACGGTGAGTTTTGCTTTCACGTATCGTCGCTCGGTCGACACGAATCTCGTCGGTGGAAGTCAGACGCGGCCGCCCATAAAACGCCATCGTCGATTCGTTTGTTGAAGCTTTTGAGTCAACTAGTACCTGGGCTACTGAATTAAGCCAACCGTCAAACGGGTCTGTCAGTATGACCGCATCCCCTTCCGGACACGAATTGTCCGTCTGGGTGGCATAGGGAACAAGGGAAAGCGCTCTGGAATTCTTGGCAAAATGTTTCATGATTTACAGGGACCATACTAAACAACTCCTAATGCCGCTCGAATTCCAGTTCCGCGACCACTCGCGCAAATACTCAAGGCATTTGCCCACCAACGATTACGTTCACTTACACACCAAAAAGCCGCGGGACCCGCCGGCCGAAACCAGAAAATCCGCGAGACTTTACATCCTTACCCCACTGCCGGCGAACAGCAGAATCCTATATCGCCACCTTGCGATACGCCGATTACAGGCGACGCAGCAGCGTGATATCAGTCTCTTAGTTCGCTGTGGTCCTATTTGGACGGCGCGCTAATGTTGACATCAACCTTCTTATTGCCACCAAAGAGCCTTCCGCCAAAAACAAAAAGCGCAGCTACGACGATGATCACAAAAATCACCAACACTGCTACGACACCAGTGCTCCCAGAACCGCCATTGTCTCCCATAATTTTTCCTCCTCTGAATAGTTAAGAGCTACCCTGCAGTGGT
Source organism: Acidobacteriota bacterium (assembly GCA_030947265.1). Classification (GTDB taxonomy): domain Bacteria; phylum Acidobacteriota; class Blastocatellia; order Pyrinomonadales; family Pyrinomonadaceae; genus PSRF01. The sequence continues at coordinate 2,953 of JALYXE010000376.1, read as the reverse complement.
ATCGCCACCGAGAAGCGTCAAGACTTCACCTGTTACATAACTGGAATCGACTTCTGATGCCAAATAAACGAATGCCGGCGCAATCTCTTCCGGTTGCGCTGGACGTTGCATGGGCGTGTCAGCGCCGAACTTGGCTACTTTTTTCGCCGGTTTGTCCGAAGGATTCAGTGGTGTCCAAACCGGTCCGTGAGCCACGCAGTTTACGCGGATCCCTTTTTCAACGAGATTCTGTGCCAGCGATTTAGTGAATGCGTGGATTGCCCCTTTGGTTGCTGAATAATCGAGCAGATGTTTGCTTCCTTCCAAACCGGTAATCGATCCGGTATTAATGATAGCGCTTCCCTTCTTCAAATGCGGCAGCGCGGCCTTTGCCATCCGAAAATAGCCATAGATGTTTGTCTTGAAGGTCCGATCCCACTGTTCTTCGGAGAGGTCACCGAGAGTTTTCTGATGTTGCTGGTAGGCGGCATTATTGACAAGGATGTCGAGCTTTCCGAGCTGGGCAACTGTCCGCTTGACCGCGCGACGAGAGAATCCTGGATCTCGAATATCACCGGCAATCGAAAGGCCCGCGCGTCCCTCTTCCTTTATTCCCTGGATCGTTTCAAGCGCATCGCTCTTCTCTTCCCGCAGGTGAGTGATCGCAACATCGGCTCCTTCTCTGGCAAACAATATTGCGACGGCACGACCGATGCCCGAATCGCCGCCGGTAATGAGCGCCACCTTCTTATTGAGCTTTCGAGATCCTTTGTAGTGCAGCGCCTGATATCGAGGTTGCGGAATCAATTTCGCCTCAAGTCCCGGCTTGCGCTGATGTTGAGCGGGCATGGGCGACTTTGGTTGCCTGAGCTGGCCAATCTCCCCTGACGGCTTCCGGGACTTTCGCGCGGGATTGGCGGCCAGTCTTGCCTTACTAGCCGCCCGTTTCCGCAGCCCTAACGCTTTTGCTTTTGCGCTTCTGTTGCCACCGGCGGGTGTGTTGCGTTTTCTCATCATAGTGGATTTGGTTATTTCTTGCTCGCTTTCCGTCCGCCCTTTTTGCCGGCCTTCTTCGTGGACTTTTTGCCCGCCTTCTTCCCGCCTTTTTTTCCACCCTTCTTTGACGAGCTACGATTCCCTTTCTTGCCGCGACCCGAGCCGCTCTTCTTCCCTCCGCCCGATTCCTTGTTCACAGTCGCCCAGGCACGGGATTCTGCTTCCTTCTTCGATACTCCGCTTTTTTCGTAACCCTCTTCAATGTGTTCCGCTTGTCGCTTCTGTTTATCGGTATAGGCCCCTTTGTCTCCTTGCGGCATTTGTCTGGTCCCCTTTTTGTCAATTTGATTTCATAAACAACTTTGCAAATACTGCGCCCCTTCTAGGTCACTCGATTTATGCTTGAGCTCCGCGGGATTGACTAGCGATCAGGCACATTGTTTTGCAGATAAATACTGGCATTGCGATTGCGGTTGCGCTGTGTTCCGCGTTGGTTACGGTATAAAAGGTGGTCTGTTACTAAACAAGTGCTTCCATGAAATGTACAGGAAGCCTACACAACTTCGAGGAGGACGGAATGCCAAAGAAAAACGGCAACGGTAAACGCGAATTGATAGATACAGGAACTGATAAGCGCTATGTACGACGCGATAATAAGGGCCAGTTTAAGGAATCTGACGATCAGGGTCGCTCGCTCTCTCAAGACGTGAAGCGGGATGCGAAAACTACGGCTAAATCTGGTCAGGGTGATCGCGGCGACCAAAAGCCAAAGTAATTGCCGCAAACGCAGTTCGTTTGTTAGCCATGGGAGGCCACTCTGCTGGTGCTCTTGACCTTCCAGATCTCCTCGTCTTTGACCTTAGACCAGGGGCCCGATGCCCATGACTACCCAAACGGGTGTCATGCCTTGGAGTCAAATTACGCTGTCTCTCTTGGCCAGTCCAAACTGTTTCCGGCCCAATATTCTCGATGACAAGAATTGAACAGTTACAGAAGACAGGAATACACCGCCTTGGAACACCCGCTCGAGGATTCAGATACAAGAAGGCGGACGGAAAAAAAGTAAGCGCCACGGATCTAAAAAGGATTGATCAGCTAAAAATTCCTCCAGCCTGGACTGATGTCTGGATCAACTCCAAACCCGGCGGCACAGTGCAGGCGATTGGAAGAGATGTCGCTGCGCGAGTGCAATACCTCTATCACGAAAATCACGTTCGCAGGCAGGAAGCCAAGAAGTTTAGGCGAATGATCAAGTTTGCCGAAGCTCTACCAAAAATGCGGCCGACGGGCGCGACCCACCTTAAACAAACCGGCTTAGGACGAGATCGCGTGATGGCCTGCATAATGCGAATTCTCTCCACATGCTTCATGCGACCAGGCAGCCAGGCATACGCAAGTGAAAACGGGAGTTTTGGAATCGCGACACTACGTCCAAAGCACGTAAAGGTTAAGGGAGACTTAGTTGAATTTGATTTTCCTGGTAAATCAGGAGTGCAGCAGTTTCGCCAGATCAAAGATCGTCAGGTCGCTAAGGTTGTCAGCAGTCTTTTGAATCATCCCGCACGCGAAGTTTTCAAATATCAGAATGGCAATGATGAGTTCGTCGACGTCAAACGCCGTCACATAAACGAGTACATTCGTGAAGTAATGGGAGAAAATTTTAGTGCCAAAGATTTCCGAACCTGGGCTGGTACGCTGGTGTGTGCCTGTGCGCTTGCAAGAGCTGGCACCGAAATTGTCGAGAAGAGCACTGTTCGAAAACGGAAGGTTGTAGACGCGATTAAGGAGACAGCGGAGGTACTCGGGAATACGCCGGCTGTTTGTCGTAGCTCCTACATATGTCCTGAGATTATCAACAGTTTCGAAACCGGCAAGATTATCGATAACTACTTTAATACGCTTGAAGAGTTGATCACCTACCGCGGAAGAAAACTTCATCCTGCCGAGAAATCACTGCTGGGTTTTATGAAACGAAGCG
>JALYXE010000353.1 GCA_030947265.1 Acidobacteriota bacterium | reverse complement strand
ATATTGAGCTTAGAGATCGAATGGGGGCGGCGGCGGTTAAGCTTGCTCGCGCGGTGAACTATGTGGGAGCAGGTACCGTCGAGTTCCTTGTGGCCGACGCCACTCGCGACTTTTACTTTCTCGAAATGAATACGCGTTTGCAGGTCGAACATCCGGTTACGGAACTAGTCACCGGCATCGATCTCGTGCGCGAGCAGATTACGGTCGCGGCTGAAGCCCCCCTTTCGTTTAATCAAGAAGAAATTGGCTGGTTTGGTCACGCAATCGAATGCCGCGTCTACGCGGAAGACCCTGATAACAACTTCTTTCCCTCTCCAGGACGGATCAGTTATTTGCGAGTGCCGTTTGGACCAGGAATACGCGATGACAGCGGGGTGGAATTGAACTCCGAAGTTTCGATTCATTACGATCCTCTGATTTCAAAACTTGCGGCCTGGGGACGGACGAGAAATGAGAGTATAGATCGACTGCGGCGCGCGCTCGACGAGTATGAAGTCGGCGGGATCAAAACCACGCTTCCCTTCTTCCGTGAAATTGTTAGAGATGAAGAATTCAGGTCCGGGCGACTCGATACTGGTTTCATCGCTCGTTTTAACGAACGCCGGGCCGCGCCTGACGCTGGATCCGAAAGAGATGCGGAACAGGGCCGGGACATCGCGTTGGCGGCTGCTTCTATCCACTACGCAGTGTTGCAAAGAGAAGGGGCCTTTAGTACTCAGTCCGTCCGCGACAATCAGAATCGATGGAAGATGTCGGGAGGCGCTGATGTGCACAGAGCTAGAACTCTGGTCGGTGTGCGAGGCAAAAAACTCGGGAAGTGACCGAGCAACTCTTTACTGGGAGCGCGGGCGTGCGGGGGGTCCCCGGCCGGGCAGTTCGGCTGGGTGCTGGCCTCGCCCGCCCCCTACGTTAGATTCGCTGTGAAGCTAAAGGCTCAATTATCAGGCACGGGTCACGACGTCTCTTTCCATCTGGACCAGAACCGGGCCTCCGTTGAGGTTGACGGGCGGCAATACGAAATGGAAGTTCGTCAATTGGCTTATGGGGAATATTTAATAATCGCCGACTCGAATGTTTACAAATGCCGCGTGGAAATGAAGCGCGACTCGCGCACCTCCTTCGAGGTAGTCGCTCGCGGCAAGAGTTATGACGTAACGTTGATTGACCCGAAGCGTCTTCGCAGTGCCCAAAGTTCCGGCGCGCACGATCCTGGCGTGGCCCAGGTTATTTCCCCCATGCCGGGCAAAATCGTGCGAGTCTTGGTAAAACCCGGAGCTCAAGTCGAAGCTGGAGCAGGAATTGTAGTCGTTGAGGCAATGAAGATGCAGAACGAAATGAAAGCGCCAAAGGCCGGAGTAGTCGTTTCGCTTAACGCACAAGTCGGAGCCACAGTGAACGCCGGCGATGTGTTGGCGGTCATAGAGTAAGGATGAAGGCGGAAGGATGAAGGATGAAATCGATAGTGCCCACAATGGCAAACTTGCTGTGGCGCAGCAAAGCAACGAATCCATGAGCCGACCAAGCGAGCGTTCCGGTTCATCCTTCCACCTTCATCCTCCATCCTTCATCCATCCTTCATCCCTGCGTGTCCTGCTCTGGGATATAGATGGGACGCTAATTCGTTCCGTGCGTTCGGGAGCTTTCAAGGATTACACGGTTCCGATGCTTGAAGAAGTGTTTGGCACAGCAGGTCGTTTGCCGGAAATGAAGGTCTCCGGAATGACCGACTTGCAGATTATTGGCGAGGCGTTGCGTCACGAAGGATTCAGCCACGCCGACATTCTCGAACGTATTGATCATCTCCGCGAGCGCTATATGGAAGCTATGCACAAAGCGACGGGTAACGGGGAACAACTCTTCGAAGTCTTGCCAGGCGTGCGTGAAATTCTCCAGGCAGTTGCGGATCATCCGCGATATCACTCGGCTCTATTGACGGGCAACATCGAACCCGCAGCTTACTTGAAGATGGAGTTAGTTGGTCTTTCTGATTTCTTTCCACTACCTGGCGCATTTGGCGACGAGTCTCACGATCGCCGCGACCTTCCGGCCCTAGCCGCCGATCGCATCCAAAAGAGTTTGCAAGTCGATCTAGCGCCCGAACAATTCATCGTGATTGGCGACACGCCTAACGACATCGAGTGCGCACGGCATTTCGGCGCCCGGGCGCTGGCAGTGAATACCGGTCGATTTTATAGCGAAGAGGATATCCGCGCCTGCAGTCCCGATGCCTTCCTTCCTGATCTTTCCAATCTCCAATTGGTAATGCGGACCCTTGGCGGCTTATGAGCCTGCAGCACGGGCCGCCTGAAGGCGGCATTTTTGGAGTGCGCTGACCAGTCAGCGCTTTGGTCGATCGCGACTTGTCGCGGCTGCGGCTGATTGACTTAGTCTGCACCGTCGCGGCGTCAAGCCTCCGCGGACCACAGCGGCGACAGGTCACCGCACCCCAAATGGCGGACCTAACCGCCGTTTGGCCTGCCGGTGGTTTGTGAGGTGCTGGAAATTACTTGTCCCGACACCAAGTTCCCATCCCAAGCCTCGCTACCTATTGACGCTTAGGCGGCTCCACCTCTAGTATGGATCGAGCCGGATTCTAATAGATTCCGGCCCGCGCCAACCCGCCCCTGACCTCACCCGTAGTGCTCGTAATTCACACTTACTCACTCTCCAGCCCATCTTTAACCTAACCACAGGATTACTTATGAAAATCAAAACTTCCGCGCTCGCGTTTGCGTTGCTGATAACAGCCCAAGCTGTTAGTTCAGCTCAGACGTCACCAGCCAGGGCCGCCGCGCAGACTGAAACTCAAAAGGGCCCGAGTGGTAATGCCGATGCCGAGCGACAAGCAAATGCAGCCTACGCCGAGGGACGCAAGCTCGTTGATGCCAAACAATTCGACGCCGCCATCCAACAGTTCAGTGCGGCCGTCCAGTTCCAACCAGATTTTCTTGAATCGCGCGAGTGGATTGGTGACTGCTATATCTTCACCAGGAGATATGAAGAAGCCATTGACATTTTCAATAAGTTGATCGAACTAAAGCCGGACTACGAAAACGCTTATGCCAATTTGGCTTACATCTATATTGACCTGGGCCAATTCGAGAAGGCGGCTGAATTTGGCCATAAGGTCATTGCTATTAACCCGACCTTCGTCGCAGGTTACGAGAACCTCGGTGTAGCGCTGGTCCATCTGAAGAAGTTTGACGAAGCTGTTGCTGCATTTAACGGGGCTCTGCGGCTGGCACCTTCGTTCAATACCTACGCCAACCTGACCGGAGCCTATGCCGAGATGGGTCGCTACGAGGATGCCGTCGCAGCAGGCCTCGCGGCCGTGCGTCTTAAACCTGACGATACTTACTCTCTCAACAACCTCGGCCGCGCGTATATCCAACTCGAACGTTACTCCCAGGCGGTAGAGGTGCTCAACAAAGCCGTCAAACTGGACCCCAAACAGGTAACTGCATATACAAACCTCGCGGACGTCTACCTACTTACGCGCGATTATAAGAAGGCGGCCGATGTGTATCGCCAGGTCATCGCCCTGAAACCACCATACCTCTTTGAGTATTACCAGGGGCTGAGTCATGCGTATGCCAAGCTCAACATGGACCAGGAAGCCATGGAGGCACTGGACATTGGAATCGAAGCCGACCCAAACGGCGGCGCCAGGTATTATCAAAAGCTTGTTGAGCAGAATCATGCGAAGTGGCTCGAGGAGTTTAAGAAAGCTTCCGGGAATGGGGAAGAAACACTGCGTGGTTATGAGAACCTGGGCGTGGCCTATCTAAACTTGAAGCGCTACCCTGAGGCGATTGAGGTATTTGAACACTTATTACTACTCGATCCCAAGCATGCGCCTGCATACAACAACCTGGGCAAGGCTTACTCCGAACAAAAGGACGAGAAACGGGCTATCGAGTATTTCGCTCGTGCGATCGAGCTGGCGCCAAACTTTCCGCTGCCCTACAACAATCTCGCCTTATCC
>JALYXE010000335.1 GCA_030947265.1 Acidobacteriota bacterium | reverse complement strand
GCATCACATTTCCGGTAAAACCGTCAGTGACAATCACGTCAACAGCGCCGGAAAAGACATCGCGCCCTTCCACATTTCCCACGAAGTTCAGGCTCTTCATCTCGCGTAGAAGTGGAAACGCCTCCTTTGTTAAGTCGTTGCCCTTGGCTTCTTCTTCACCGATGCTCATCAGCCCTACGACAGGTCCGATAGTACCCAGGACTGCACGGGAATAAGCATCGCCCATGATAGCAAACTGGACCAGGTGATGAGCTTTACACTCGGAATTCGCACCCACGTCCAGCAGAAGAGTTGGCTTGGCTGACTTCGTGGGGATCATAGCAGCTAAGGCAGGACGGTCAACTCCGGGCAGCATGCCGATAACCATCTTGGCAGTTGCCATTGCAGCTCCAGTGTTTCCCGCAGAAACAAATCCGTCGGCGTGCCCTTCCGTCACTAAGCGCGTACCGATTCTCAAAGAACTTTTCTTCTTGCGTCTGACAGAAGCAGCTACGGCGTCGTCCATGCCAATCACCTCGGCGGCTTCCACCAGCTCTATTCCGCGGTCACCATCTCCCCGCCAGCCGCAACGCTTCAACTCCGGCTCAACCTTTTCAGGCTGGCCCACGAGGATCACAGTGATTCCGAAATCACGCGCGGCGGCAAGAGCTCCGTCGATTTCAGCGTTCGGCGCGTGGTCGCTGCCCATCGCGTCGAGAACGACTTTTCCCGTCAGACGGGTCTTAGTCTTCGACTGATTTCGCACAGACGATAATTTGGATCAGGTTAGGTCTGTTCTACCTGCACCACCTGACGGCCCCTGTAGTATCCACACTTCGGGCAGACGCGATGTTGCAGGCGAGGCTCCTGGCAATTCGGACAGAGGGTTGTCTGCGGAGCTCGCAGAGCGTCGTGCGCGCGGCGTTTGCCTCGGCGAGCTTTGGAATGTCGTCGCTTCGGATTTGGCATAATTGCTCCGGTAGTGAATGGCAAATCGTAAATGGTGAATTTTAAGAACTACTTTCGCTATTAACGATTCACAGTTGACGATTTACGATTCACGATTTAATAGTTTTTCCAGCCCCGCCCAGCGGGGATCTACTTCCGCGGTTTCACAACCGCAATCGAGCCGGTTTCGATCTTCACCACAGACAGGACAAATGCCTTTGCAATTGTCCTTACAAAGCACATGAGCCGGCACCGCTAACAGCAACTCTTCAGCTACCAGCTCGTCAATGTCGATCACTTCTCCGTCAAATACCGCAAAGTCGAGATCGTCTTCCGTAAGCTCAACTGCCTGCTGCGCCTGGTAATCCTCCGGGGTTACGTATTCGAGCTCGAATTTGGAGTCGACGGGCAAAGCGACGAATTTCAGACAACGGTCACACTCGACCTGCACCTGGGCGGCAACACTGCCGTTTACTCTTAGCCGGCGGCCAGCCCGGCGAATTTGTCCCGACACCGTGGGTAAACGCACCAGACGCAATCGGTCATCGTCTATAATAAGTTCGCCCGGTGCATAGGCATGAGCAAACTCGTTTGCGCCTTCCAGACGTGCAAGCTCAATCCGCATTGGCCCCACTCGATGCTAATAGCTTATTTCCGCGGCAATTGCGCAAAAGGTCATTATAACTACGACCAGCCGAGTGTCAACGAGAGCCAACTTGTAACTCTACCGGCCGTCGACATCCGCCGAGTTACATTCGCTCAAGGCATCCTGTCGAAGCGCTTCAGCGAGGCGTCGATCACCTCCGGTAATAAGCCTTCGCGACTTTGCGGACGACGAACGAAAGAGCGGAGCAACTACGGCTGCTGCGGAACTTTGCCGCTTACCTCTAACAGCGGTTGAATCTCGCGTAAACCCCCGCGAGCCGGCCTTCTCAAAATACTCCTCCGCGATCTTTTTCTGTCCTGCGCGTTCAAAAATCAGCCCTAGAACATGAAACGCTTCACTATATCTCTCATCCAACGCCAGCGCCTTTCGCAGGTGACGAGTGGCAAGGGTATCGCGCGAGAGTTGGTAGTAAAGACATGCGAGCGCGTAATGTGCCTCCGGCGAAGCCTTACTGGCCAGTGCCAACTTAAACTCGTGAAGCGCATTGCGCCACTTCTCTTCAGCTACAAAAAGACGACCCAAGCCATAGTGGGCGGCGAAGGAGGAGCCTCCGAGCCGCGTGGCGCTGTTTAGTAAGTCCTTCGCGCGTTCCGCTTCGCCTTCGTCGGCACAGGTCAAGCCAAGCAGAAGCGAAATACGCCTGTCCTCCGGTGACACCTGATAAGCCCTGGCCAGATAATTCTGTGCCCGATGCGACTTACCGGTCTTAAAGAAGTGCTCGCCCACAAAATAAAGGAGAGGTCCATTACCAGGTGCCATTTCCGCGGCGCGCCTGAGAGATCGGATACCTCGACCGAGTTGCTCATCATCAATAAAAAGAAAACCCTCATTGATACACTGTTCGAAAGCTGCTCGCTCCTGGCCGGTGTAATTCGCCAGGATCTTCAGGCGCAGCTCTTCGCGTCGTTCGCTCTCTTGCTGTTCCTCGGCATCCTTCTGGCATCTATCGATCCACAATCGCTCAAGTCGATCGCTTTGTATTGTGCCGTCGTCCGTCAAGAGGCTGACGAGCGATTTCACCAGCGCGCGATCGAAGTGTGCGTTCTGTGTCTGGCGAAGCAGTAGATCCAGTCCGCGCTCTAGTTTTTCTGATAAGCGACCCAGCCTGTTTTCAAGGGCCGAAATTCTTTCAAGCAAATGCTCTTCGTTCGAGGCGGAAGACTCCGCGCTCTCATAACGTGCTGCCGGTGGCTCAACAATTATCATTAAACGGGTGCCGCATCGCGCGCAAAACTCCTGGCCCAGCGGGTTTGCCGCCAAACACTTCTGGCAATAGTGGACTACTTGCGCCATCTTTGGTCCTGTTCAACACGTAACGCAAACTGTTCTTATGTAACGCAAACTGTTTAGTTTGCGTGCAATCGCTAGCGTTCGATCACGCAAACTAACAGTTTGCGTTACCCAGGAGCGCCAGGCTTCAATATTCATAGAAACCGCGCCCGGTTTTTCGTCCTAACCAGCCGGCGTCGACGTAACGCTTCAGCAATGGACAAGCACGATACTTGGGATCCCCGAAACCATCGTACAACACATTAAGGATTGCCAGACAGACGTCGAGGCCTATGAAGTCTGCGAGCGCAAGAGGTCCCATCGGGTGGTTCATTCCAAGTTTCATAATTCCATCGATACTTTCGCGCGCCGCTACACCTTCGTGAAGAGCAAAAATCGCTTCATTGATCATTGGCAATAGAACCCGGTTTGAAATAAAGCCAGGGGAATCGTTGCAATCCAGGGCGGTCTTTCCGAGCTTGTCCGTCAAGCCACGCACCTTTTCATACGTCTCATTCGACGTGGCAAGGCCGCGGATGACTTCGACGAGTTTCATCACAGGCACAGGATTCATGAAATGCATGCCGATGACTTTATCGGGTCTGCTTGTGGCAGCGCCGAGTCTGGTGATCGAGATTGAAGAAGTGTTTGAGGCGAGGATTGCTTCCGGGGGGGTGATTCTATCGAGCACGTTGAAAAGTTCCGTCTTAACACCCAGGTCTTCCGTAACAGCTTCAATTACAAAAGATGCGTCGCTCAATGGCTCAAGTTCAGTCGTCGTTTTTATGCGGTCGATAATCAGTCGCTTCTCTTCCGAGCTTAGCCTTTCTTTGTCAACATCACGTTGGAGACTCTTATCGATCGCGGTTCTTCCTCGTTGTAAAAACTCGTCTTTGACGTCGCGCAGGACAACGCTGTAGCCCGCACGCGCAGCCACCTGAGCGATTCCGTTTCCCATCGTTCCCGATCCAACTACCGCTATGATTTCAGTCATGAAGTGGAACAGACATTCCGAAGAACAATGACAAATGGAGTTACAACAGTCGAGCACCGTTTAGAAAGCGGACTTGTCCGCCTCGCGCGGCGGGGGCACAAGTGCCCTATCTAAACGGCGCGCCGAGAAACTTAGACCAATCCTACCTCTCAACAGCCATGGCCACTGCATTACCGCCGCCGAGACAAAGCGCTATCACGCCGAGATGCGCATCTCGACTTTTCAACTCATAAAGCATAGTAGTCAAGAGTCGTGA
>JALYXE010000332.1 GCA_030947265.1 Acidobacteriota bacterium | reverse complement strand
GCTCGGCATGCTCAACTCTGGTAGCGGCGAGAAATTCCTTTGCGGCCCGTTCACCTTCACCAGCGGTCAACAAAACTTCTCCATACTTAAAATGAACTAGATCAAGTGCTCGGGAAACTGTGTCGCGAACCGAGCGGTCGTGTAACAATTCATCGAAGGTGGCGAACGCTTCGCGCTCCGCTCTAATCGCCGCCTCGATGTCTTTGGCTTTTCTTTCAACCTCGGCCTGGGAGACCAGGGCGTCCGCCGCTTCTAAGCGGAAAAGATAGTTGCGCGGATACTTTGCACTCAATTCTCGCGCGTAGGCCAGGGCGTCTTTGAAGCGTTTCTCGCGAGTATAAAGAACAATCAGAAGCGTCTTGGCGTCGTCGCGTGACCAGTTGCCTTCTTTCGTTACGCGCTCGAGCATTTGCAGCCCACGCTTTTTTGAACCGCGAAAACCTGTCAAGCCGGCAACCACTTTAATCGGCAATGGCAAAGACCCCACCACATATTCATAGAGTCCCACCGTTAGCCCGGCATCGATGAAATTCGGATCGAGCTTGAGAACTTCTCGGTGATGGTCAACTGCGTCATCGCCATCGCGCAGTGCCGCAAAGTGGCGTCGTTCTACAGCTTCTTCAAATGAAGCTTTTAGTCCTTCTATAACGGCAAGCCAATCCAGGGCCTCAACGTCTTTGGGATTCTGTTTCAGCCGGACTTCGGCGCGTCGCTTAGCCTCCCGTGTCAGATTTCGAAATTCATCCACAACTTTCGAATCCACTTTGTCGTCACCACTTGAATAGAAACTCTCCGAGCTGTAGAGAGACGATTGCAGTCGCCGGGACTCATAAAGCGTTTTGATCCAAATTCGCGCAGCCAGCAATTGTGGGCCGGCCGGGTGATTCGGGTAAAGCCGGACGATCTCCTTGAAGTCCTTCTGCGCCTTGTCATAGTCGAGATTGTAAAGCGCCTCCAGTCCGCTGCGACGTAGCGATTCAAACTGCGGCCGCTCAGTTTCGCTTACGAATCCAGTCGCGATCCTTTGAGCAGAAGCGCTTGCTGAAGTCAACACAAACGCAGAAATTACCAAAGAGATAAAATGTTTCACTGGGTACCGCCTCCAATTTTCAATCAATCGATTTTCTAACTAAACAAAACCGTTCAGTATGTTCCAACTCGGTAACACACGAACTATTAGCCCGACCGCAAACTAACCGGGGAGCGCCGCAGCCTGCGTGGGGTGGTAGCAGTTTGCGTTACAACAATCAGGACATGGCAAAAGCCTCGAGGTATTTCACGCCTGCGCCGGTGTTGAATAAGACGACTCGTTCGTTCGCTGTCACCTCACGGGCATCGATTAACTTCCTTAGCGCAGGCAAACACGCCGCCCCTTCCGGTGCGCAGAATATTCCTTCGGTGGCGCCAATCTCGCGAGTTGCTTCAATTAATTCTTTATCCGTGACGTCGACGGCAGTGCCATGTGATTCGCGCAATGCGTCAAGGATCAAGAAGTCTCCGATGGCCTTCGGTACGCGAAGTCCGGAAGCCACCGTATTGGCCCCGGGAAATTCGTCGGCGAATCGCTTCCCTTCCTTGAAAGCGCGCACAATCGGGGCGCAGCCACTTGCTTGAACGGTCACCATTCGCGGACGCTCGGAACCAATCCAGCCCATCTGTTCCATTTCATCGAACGCCTTCCACATTCCGATGAGCCCGGTACCACCGCCGGTCGGATAAATGATGACGTCGGGTAGACTCCAATCAAGTTGTTCCGCCAGTTCATACCCAAGTGTCTTCTTCCCTTCGATGCGATAAGGTTCTTTCAAGGTAGAAACGTCAAACCATCCTTCCGTTTTTTTTCGCCGCGCGACTTCCGCTCCGCAGTCGGTGATTAACCCAGCCATCAGAGTAACTTTGGCGCCGGTCTGCTCGCATTCGATCACGTTGGCGCGCGGTGTGTCGTTTGGCATAAAGATGAAACACTCAAGGCCGGCGCGGGCCGCGTATGCAGCCAATGCTCCCGCGGCGTTTCCAGCCGACGGCACGGCGAGCTTCTGCGCTCCGAGTTCCTTTGCCATCGACACCGCCGCCGACATCCCACGAGCCTTGAAGCTCTGTGTAGGATTCTGCGATTCGTCCTTGATGTAGAGCTGATCAATTCCGAGTTTCCTTCCTAACCTGTCCGCACGAAGCAGCGGCGTCCACCCTTCACCAAGAGAAACGATGTTCTCGTCGTTTTCGACCGGCAACACTTCTCGATACCGCCAAAGGTCAGCCCGCCGCCCAACTAATGATTCTCTCGTCAATGTGCGTCCAGCATTTTTCAGGTCATAGCGCACAAGTAGTGGCTTTCCACAATCACCACATAGATTTAGCAACCGCTGTGCCTCGTGTTCCAAATGACAGGCGGCACATTCAAGATGCGTTACATTCATTGATTAGGGCCTTTCTTTTAGGCTTTAATTGTCGAAGTAATATGGTTCAAAGGGAAGTCGTCATGGTTTACTGGCAGTTGGAGCAATCATACTGCACCCGCGAAGACAGTTTAGAGTACAAGCTTTGGGTTGCGTTTTGTGGTAATGACGACCTAAAGACCGAGTGCGAACTAGTAAGATACAGAACCGAGCGCGGTAGCGCCGGATGCTAGAGTCAACTTCAGTAGTTAGCGAGTGTCAGAAGGCGGGTGCGAATCAACCCGATAAACCGCAGTTTCTTGCGAACCCAGGTAATTAAAGTGAATGCAATTATTGCCTATTATCACTGAAGTGGACTCTAGCATCCGGCGCTACCGCGCTCGGTTCTGCAACTTGCTTATTATGAATTTGAATGCGGCATCCAGCCGCTACCGCTCACGCTTCAGTATTGAATGCGTTCTTCCCTGCACTCATTATCCGCCGATTCATTGGCGCTGCTCTTATTCGTCAAACTGAACTGGTACCCACTGGCGCGTGCGAGTGACAAATTACGGTCATACGAAGTATCTTGTCACCTATCCTTACCAAGAATTTACTTTACGAGAGTTAATAAAAGGGGAGAAACATGCCAAATCGCACGGCAGCAGTCCAAACCAACAAGGGCACCATTCGATTTGAACTTTTGGAATCAGATGCTCCCAGGACAACGGAGAATTTCATTACTCTAGCGGAACGCGGCTACTACGATGGCGTCATCTTTCACCGCGTTATCAAGGGCTTTATGATTCAGGGCGGTGACCCAACCGGCACCGGACGCGGCGGCGAGTCGGCCAAAGGCGGGCGCTTCAACGATGAGATAGATAGCTCATCGGCGCTCTACCAACGAGGTTACAAAAAAGGCACTGTAGCCATGGCCAACGCGGGTCCAAACACCAACGGTTCCCAGTTCTTCATCATGCATGCCGATTATCCGTTGCCGCCAAGCTATACGATCTTCGGACGCGTAACTGATGGCCTGGACGTGGTAGATTCCATCGCCACCATAGAAACAGATCGAAGCGATAAGCCGGTTTCCGAAATGAAAATGGAGAAAGTGACGATCGAAGGTTGAGACACTCGCATATCCCGGAGGCCCAGTAGTGGGTCAGTCTAATCTTCACAATCACTCAACGTCATTACTGGGAGCGCGGGCGCCCTCCGACCGCACTGGCGGGGCGCAGCCTCGCCAGAAGGCTAGGCTGGAGCACACGGAAAGGCATAGCCTTTCCGCAATCAGATGGCAAAGCCAAAAAAGTTCGCCCTCGCAAATGCGAGACGCCCGCGTTCCCACCTCGCAATGCGGGCGAGGGCGCCCGCGCTCCCAGTAAAAAGTCGCTCGAAGATTCCAACTGACTAAACTACCTGCGCACCAAATTGCGGAAGGCTTCCAAGACGAAAGTTTTCGCTGCGCCGATTGAATCTTCCAGAGTGGTTCCCTTTCCCAATCCGGCAGCAATCGCCGCAGACAAAATGCAGCCGGAGCCGTGAAGCTCGGCATCGATAACGCGCTTCTCGCGAAACACAGTTACTTCCCCTTCATTGTCGAGCACATCAATCGCATCTTCTGAGGATACCGAACTATCATCGCCCTCGTCGTTTTCCGTGGCCTGCTTCCTGCGGTCTGCCTCCTGCCTCCCACGCCCTGCCTTCCGCCTTCCGCCTTCCGCCGCCTGCCTCCTGAGGGCCGCCTCCTGCCTTCTCAGGTGGCCACCCTTGATCAAGACGGCGCGCGCACCCATTTTGCGAATCACAAGCGCAGCGTCTCGCATCTCTGCCTCTGAAGTTATCGCAGAGCCGATGAGTTTTTCCGCTTCGGGAATGTTTGGAGTTATCAGGAAAGCCAGCGGTAAGATCTCATTGATGAAAGCCTCCAAGGCGTTTTCTTCCATTAGCCGATGGCCCGACGTTGACATGATCACGGGATCGACAACCGGTGAAGGGAGATTAGTTTCTCGAAATAGACGTGCAACCTCCCGAACCACTTCAAGCGTCGGTAACATGCCGACCTTCGCGCAGACAATACTGTGCTCCTGCAGCAGCGGCAATACTTGCGCTCGCACTGTTTCGCCCGTTTGATTTACTGCACCAAAAACACGAGCTGTACTTTGAAAAGTGACTGATGTGATTGCAGCTAGTGCCTGAAACCCAAAGACGGCAAAGGTCCTCGCATCGGCGAGGACACCCGCTCCGCCTGAAGGGTCGAAGCCAGCAATCGTCAGCGCCCTGTAGTTGGAATTTGATTTGGTCAGTCTAGCGCTGCTCAAAGTTTTCTCGAATTGCATTTACGACTCGGTCCAGTTGTACGGGATCGCTGAACATCCGGATTGCGGCTATCCCCTGCGCGCCCGCTCGAATACAGTCTGCTACGTTGTCGGTGGTAAGACCGCCCAGGGCTATCACCGGAAACGGCGAAAGCTTCGAAGTGACCCTTGCAAGTTCTGCCGGGCCCTGGGGTTTGCCGTATTGACGCTTGGATTGCGTGTCGAAAACCGGACCGAATACTACGAAGTCAGCCCCACCTGAATGAGCGGCCGTTGCTTGAGCCAGTGAATGAGTTGAAACTCCAATTAAGAACTCGGGGCCGAATGTGCGTCTTACGACGTCCGCAGGTAACGAATACGTCGCCAAGTGGACGCCGTCTGCGCCTGCCGAGGCAGCGATATCAGAACGATCGTTTACCAGTAGTTTGGTTTCGCTTCCTCTAGTGATTGCGGCGGCGCTGGCGGAGAGCTTGTAGAGCACGTTCGCGCTCAGGTTCTTTTCGCGGATCTGAAGGAGGTCCATCCGCGAAGCGACGGCTGCCTCGATTAGACTAAGAATGCGGGAAAAATCTTTAGTTGCCGGTGTTGTCTCTACGGTCGTCTCGCCGCTCGTGATGAGATACAGAAGAGGCCTTTGCGGATTGAACGACATCCTTTTTGGGGCTGCTGGAGGGTTCAGTACTTTCCTGAAGCGTGCGCACAGTCTGCTTGAAATGGAAGATCTCCCAAAAGGCGATTCCCACATTCAATAGGCCGATGCCTGTTATTGCTCCGCGCATCCATCCCGAAGCGACGACAGTTTGCAACCCATACAAGCCGGTCTTTCGCGCCGCGTACAAAAGAAAATAGTTATTGCCCCAGTCGCTCAAGCCCAGCGTGCCCTGAGGAATCCATGGCAAGAGCGTAAGCACAATGCCTATTTCAAGGCAGAGGATAATATAGAAAATAACACTTAACCTGGCCGACATTCGAATAGGAAATCGTCAATCGTAGATCGTAAATTGTGAATCGTAAATATTGAATAGTCAGATCGAGCGCCCACCGACAGTGATTGACCCATTCGGTTTAGTAGAAGATTGAGCTTCACACTCGCTATTCACGATTTACTATTCACGATTTACGATCTGTTTACTTCCCCTTCTTCTTCTTCTTATGAGCGGCAGCCTTGCGTGCCTGAAGATCCTGGAGCTTAGTCGCAATATCACGGTAGCCCACGTCGACGCCGTACACTTCAGTAAAGACTTCGACTGCGCGTGTCAGGTCTCCCATCTGCTCGTACGCCGAACCGAGCTCATATTGCAACGCCGTGTACTCTTCGGGCGTGCGTCCTGGAGCTGCAAGACCTTTCTTGAACCAAAGCACCGCTGCTTGAGGTATGCCCTTTTGAAGAAAGCAGTGGCCCAGCATGTTGCAGCATTGTAAATATCGTGATGTCCCATCGGCCGACCCGGTTAATCCCGCTGCCGTTTGAAATTCGCGGATGGCCTCGTCCAGAAGATCCATCTCCTTGTAGGCGGTGGCCATATTGTAATGAGTCTCATAATCTTCATTGGCGGAGGCATGTTCACCTTCAGCCTCCACGCGAAATTCTTCGAAAATCTCGGCAAGTCCTGAATCGATGCCGCTGACCACGCCCGCCGGCCCAGAATG
The DNA here is from genome assembly GCA_030947265.1 of Acidobacteriota bacterium. Taxonomy (GTDB): domain Bacteria; phylum Acidobacteriota; class Blastocatellia; order Pyrinomonadales; family Pyrinomonadaceae; genus PSRF01. Next base: position 496 of record JALYXE010000332.1, on the reverse strand, counting down.
ATCGCGACCGGCAGCGGACGGTTGCTGGACAGCAACATCTGCTGGTTTTGCGCCTGCTGTTTCCCCAGTGAGCTTGGCGCGGCGAGAGTCGATTTCAGCGTGGGAGCCGAATTGCCGTTCGAGCAAATCAAGTGTATCTCCGGCGATGTCGGCGTAGCCCTGCGTAATATAGAAGTCCACGCTCTCAAGTTCCTGCTGCATCATCGATCGGGTGCTCGGGGCGGTTTCTTGTTGCGGGGCCTGCAACCGTGAGGTGGAGGTATCCGCAATTCCTCCACCGTCGAATACAAACTCCTGAAAGCCGGGGTCGGGCGCCGTTGGCTGTGGTGTCATCACTTTGACGTCCGACTCGATTTTTGCACCGATGTCGGTTTCATTCAGATCTGCAAAGGAAGCGTTTGGGTCGGAAACCGCTTCCTCGGTCACTGAATTCCATTCAAACTCGGCTGAAGGCGCGCTTTCCGCAAGGTGGGCCTCGGAGGTTTCCACCGTCGCC
>JALYXE010000293.1 GCA_030947265.1 Acidobacteriota bacterium | reverse complement strand
CCCATTTTCGGTAATGGCTTAGTTGGCTAATGCTTTTGAATTCCATGAAGTTCCGTTGGCAATGAGCCCCCATAATCAGAACCAAAAGCGGCCGTCTAAGCGCGACAAGTGGTTTTTGGAGTAAAGGGATCGTCTTCTCGGTTGAACTCAACGTGGCGCTTAGCGGGCTATTAGAGCGGAGCGAGCTTCAAGGCATTTGCGAGCCTCAACTGCCTGGGAGCTGCGTGGGTAGCGATGAACTATCTCTTGCCATCCTTCGCCGTCGTAATGAAATCTTTTTTCTCGGGCATTGAAGACAAAAGTGACTCCCTGGCGGTTGTAGCGGTCGAGTTCGTTGAAATTCAAGAAATAGCTGAACAGCGGAGCGCCTCCGGCATTCATCTCTTTTTCATCAAGCCGGCGCGAGGCGTCGCGCGAAAGATGGCTTGAAGCGTCTTCGGCAGCCTGAGCGTATATCATCAGAACTTCAGCACGAAATTCAGAAAGGCTAAAGTTGTCCAAAAAGATTCGAGCGCGGGCGATGCGATCGAAATCCTCCGAGCCTTTAATAAGCCGCAGCAGCCTGGCATCGTCGCCCGGGCGTGATGGTGAGACAACAGCATCGCGCTGGATCCACCCGCTTGTCCTGCTGGTAAGGTTGACCCTGTAAAAGACAACGCCGTCGCGATTTCGTTTCTCTCCCCTAATAGCAACGAGACCACCGCGGCTTACTCTTCTTGACAGCTTTCCGTAGAAATCGGGCGTTGTTCTTAGAGCCGACAGCCGTTCATCTACCACTATGGCAACTCGACTACCCGCTGGCGGACGCTTCCTAGCAGACGAGGTGGTCTGCGAGAGCACCAGGAAGATGCAGGCCATCGCTGTTGGTGCGAACTTTCGCAAGAGTTGAAGATTCACGGCGGCGGCGTCTCCTCGATAGATGAGGTTGATCAAGGGTGACCCTGGCCCGCGCGGGCAACCCGCGTGGCTGGCAAAACTAAAACGGCGCGTGGGTCTAGCGGGCGACTCGGCGTCGAACCGAATTACGAGCTGAAGGTCGAGCGGAATGACGGGTTAGATCCGAAGCTGTCAATTTCACTCGGGTTTGCGAAGCGAGGATGCGTTGAGCAAAACACGCATGATGAAAATGACAGATTGCTACCGCCAGCGCGTCGGCGGCATCATGCGGTTCAGGGACGCTCTTGAGCGAAAGTAGCGTCTTGACCATTTCCTGAACCTGAAACTTTTCGGCGTTGCCGTGCCCGACGATGGTTTGCTTCACGAGTCTGGGTGAGTATTCGTGAATCTCGAGGGCCGCACGCTCAGCTACAAGCATCGCCACGCCACGCACCTGGCCCAGTTTCAAAGTAACTTTAACGTTGGTAGCCAGGAAACCATCCTCGATCGCACAAGCATGCGGATTGAGACGCTGAATTAATTCCTCGAGAGCCTCCGCGATCTTTAAAAGCCGCGCGGGAAACTTCTGACCCGCAGATGCTCGGACGATGCCACACTCGACGAGACCGTAGCGGCGACCATCGCCTTCAATGACGCCCCAACCTGTCGTCTCACTGCCGGGATCGATTCCTAAGATGCGCATAAACAGGAGTGTAACTCAACGTCGAAGGTTCAAGCCTTCGCATATCGCGTGGTCCGAGCTCAACCTTACGGTTGAACATCTTGAACCGCGTTCGGAGGAAAGCAGTATACTACACCGCAAAGTAGGGCCCGGGTCTTTTCCTTAGGTCTTACAGCGTCGGCCTTGCCAAATGTCTTGCATTAGCCAACTGTCTTGAAGAACTCTCGATGAATCTCGGCGATTTCTTCGGCGGAAACTTTCGGCTGACGGTCGTAGGTTAGAAGTCCATTTATCTCCTGTTCAATGTCTGTCAATTGGGTATAACAAAACCCGGCGAGAAACTTTAGCGACGCGATGCCGTTCATCAAATCGCGGTATTTTTCCAGTAGTTCTTCGGGCGTCTTGAATGAACCGTAAAACTGATAGAGCATGTCTCGCCTTTCCTCTGGAATACCGGCGGGAATCGCCAGGAACCCTCCGATCTCGGACAGCACGATAGGTTGGCCACGATATTTCGAACCACGTGCAAACAAGGGCTTCTCGCTAATCCAAACTTTCAGAGGCAGTTTCCCCTCTGAGACGGTCTCCTGATAGCGCGCCTCCAGCTCCTGCCCGGTCGGCGTATAATCATGAATAGCGCAGACGTCGGTTATGTCTGTGTGCTCCCAACCATCGTTGTCAACGATGGGCCGCGAGGCATCCAGCCGTCGCGTGACTCGGACCATGCGTTCGATAAAAGCATATTGTCCGGCGTGCTGTTGGCTCAGCTCGGGGAATCCCATGCTTTCATTTACCGGCACCCAAGCGACAATGCAGGGATGGTTGTAATCGCGCATCACTGCGGTTCGCCATTCAGCGGATAACAGTTCCTCAGCTTGCGACGACCACTCGCGCGCGTTCGGCATCTCCTCCCAAACAAGCAACCCCAAACGATCGCACCAATACAGCCATCGTGGATCTTCTATCTTTTGATGTTTGCGAACTCCATTGAAGCCAAACATCTTTATCCAGCCGATATCGGTTTGGAAGGCCTCATCAGACGGTGCCGTTAGATATCCATCCGGCCAATAGCCCTGATCCAAAACCATCTTCAAATATGTGGGCGTGCCGTTCACAATAAACTGCCCATTGAGCAATCTAATCCCGCGTAAGCCAACGTAAGACCTGACTTCATCAAGCAGGTCTTCGCCGTCGTACAAGCGAATGTGTAAGTCATAGAGATGCGGCGATTCGGGTGACCAAAGCTTTGCATAGGGAACGCTAAAGATGAGCCGGCCAGTTGCCACGGCTGTGAAATCCTCGGCATGCGCAATTCTCCTGCCTTGTTCGGAAACTTCAACTTCGACCCGCCACGACGCCGAAGGCGCGTGCAGAAAAACGGTCAGGTCGACAATGTTGCGCTGCGCGTGCGTGATGGTTCTGATTTCTTCAATGCGAATGGAAGGAACGGGTTCGAGCCAAACCGTTTGCCAGATTCCAGTGGTGCAATAATAATCAATGGCGTGGGGAAGTCCGGTATGCGATTGCTTACCGCGCGGTTGTTGCGGATCCTGAGAGTCCTCCACACGCACAGTCAAACGGTTTGCACCGGGTCTGACGTAAGGGGCGATATCAAACTGGAACGGAACGTGTCCGCCACGATTGTGGCCCACCTCCTGGCCGTTGATCCAGACAGTCGATGCGTAATCGACGGCGCCAAAGTTTAGTAACAGGTCCTGGCCGTTCCATTCGTCACGCACTTCGAACGTGCGCGCATACCAGACGCATTCGTGAATGCTCTTGTCGTTGATCCCGGAAAGTTCCGTCTGGTAAGCAAAAGGAACAATAATTCTGCGCGGCAATTCCCGTCCGTCATTCCAGCCAGAGCTTAACCCCTCATTTCCATCATCAAAGGCAAATTCCCATTCACCATTCAAATTCAACCATGAATCACGAACGAATTGGGGCCGCGGGTATTCCGGTCTTGGTATGACTATACGTTCAGCGGCCATTTTAAAAAATAATTTCTTCCTAAAAGTTATCCGTAAAACTCTCACCGTTCGATGCGGCTGCCGGCGACATTCGTAATTTCGCTGACGCCCTCACCCGCTTCGACCATATAGGTCGTGGAAGTTATTCCGGTTTTGCGTTCATACGAGTAATCGACAAACTCACTAAAGCTTTGCACTGCGTCGCGTCGAACCAGGTTCACGGTGCAACCGCCGAATCCGCCGCCGGTCATTCGTGCTCCGGCCACCCCATCATGCGACATTGCAATTTCAACCATCAGGTCCAATTCATCGCAACTGACCTGGTAGTCATCGCGTAATGATCTGTGAGACCGGAGCATAAGGCCGCCAAACCGTTGTACATTGCCTTCGCTCAACGCTTCGGCAGCGCGCAAAGTACGTTCGTTTTCTGACAACACATGGCGGCAGCGCCGGAGGATAGGCTGCGGCAACAAATCCTCGTATTGTTCGAGATCAGACGGGGTCACGTCCCGCAGTGCCCGAATTTCAGGAATCATTTCGCGCAGTAGCGCCACAGCGCGCTCGCACTCCAAACGTCTGTCGTTGTATGCAGAAGTAGCCAGCTCGTGCTTCACATTAGTGTTACAGACGACTATTGCGTGGTCGGGAAGGTTTAGCCTGATCGGCTTGATCAGAAGCGACCGACAGTCTATCAACAGGGCGTGATTCTTTTGCCCAAACGCCGCCGTTAGTTGATCCATGATGCCGCAGTTTGTTCCCGCATAAACCTGCTCCGCTTTTTGCCCGGCCAGCGCCAGTTGAGCCAAATCAACCTCACAGCCAGCCAAACTCAGCAGGGCGATTCCCGCAGAGATCTCGAGCGCGGCGGAGGATGACAATCCCGCACCGATCGGGACCTCGGAAGAAATAGCGAGGTCGGCACCATCAATGGCGTTTCCTGACTCTTCGAGCACGCGGCAAACCCCTTCGACATAATCAACCCAACTTCTCGAGTCGCGCCTCTTTTTATCATCAAGAAAAAATGTACGCTCCTCGTCGAGGTCTAGAGATCGTACGCGAACGCGATTGTCGTCCGTAGCTGCACCGGCGACAAATGTTCGTCGGTCGATAGCCATGGGCAAAACAAAGCCCTCATTGTAATCGGTGTGTTCGCCGATCAAGTTGACGCGTCCGGGCGCCGAAAACAGCCGCGCCGATTTTCCATAAAGGCCGCTGAAAGCCTCTTGCAAGGCGACGATGTCAAGGGAATCAACCATGATCAGCTGTGGTCATCCGCGGCCCAGGCGACTGGCTCGACATGTAAGCGCAATTCAGCGGCCTTGTCTTCAGGCAGGCTGTCGTTGATGAACATGCCTGCGCCTGTTTCACTGCCGGCCAGATATTTCAACTTGTTTGCCGTCCGCAGCGGCGGGTAAAACTCGATGTGAAAATGGTAGAACTCATGAGGCTCTCCATCCACCGGTCGTTGGTGCATCACCATCATATATGGGAAGGAAATATTGAAGAGCTTATCAAATCCCACCAGAACTGCTTTGAGCATTGATGCCAGATCCTTTTGCTCTTCCGGCGACATGTCGTCAAGCGCCTGGTAGTGTCGCTTCGAATACAGGTGTGTCTCGTAAGGCCAGCGCGCAAAAAACGGAATTACTGCAATGAAAGAATCGTTTTGTGCGACGATCCTTCTCGAATCGCGCTGTTCCTCTGAAACAACTTCACAAAAGAGGCATTTGCCTGTGCGTTGATGATGAGCTTTCGCTTGTTCCAACTCGCGTGATATGCGTGGAGGAATGAATGGATATGCGTAAATCTGCCCGTGCGGGTGATGCAACGTTACTCCGATTGCCTCACCTTTATTTTCAAAGATGAAAACGTACTTGACGAATTCCAGCGCGCCAAGCTCGCGGAAGCGATCCGTCCATACGCGCACCAGTTTATAAATTTGTTCTACAGGTTCCTGGGCCAACGATGAGGTGTGGTTCGCACTATATAAAATGACTTCGCAGACACCTTGTGCCGGCCGAACCGGATATAGTTCTGAACCTTCGACGACAGGATCTTCCGGGATCGACATCAGACTGGGAAAACGATTCTCAAACACCGCGATATCGTAATTGCTCTCGGGAACTTCGGTGGGAAAGCCACCTGCCTGCGTTGGACAGAGCGGGCAAAAGTCATCGGGTGGCAGGAAGGTGCGGTCCTGCCGGTGCGTGGCAGTGGCAATCCATTCTCCCAACAATGGATTCCAGCGCAGCTCAGACACTCAGTTTTCCTGCTCGCGGTTTTGGTTTAGATGTTCGTTCTTTTGATTTGGGTGATGAAACCGGACTGTCCTGGGCTAGAAATGTGTAGAAGATGAAATAACGGCCATCCCGGAGCGTTACCCGCCGAGCTTTCATTGAGGTTTTATAAGATTCTTTCATTCGCTACTTCGTCCGCACCTTGCGCGTTAACACGTTCAACTGGGGCAAGTTCACTCGAAGCCGTTCGGCCGGTATCTGACAGGTCTTCCATGCTCCACGCGGTAAGCTGTCCTTGAAACAAAAGCCTTCCTGCCTCGTTCAACTCATAGTGAACCTGATCCGCCGCTTGCCCCCCAGCTGGACCGACCATCTGCGGATTCTTGGCCCACAGATTATATAAGACAGGTGTTCCGGTTGCGTATAGGAACGCTACCAGCTCACGGCCGTTTGGCAATCGATAGATACCGCGGTCCCTGAGACCCATTGTCGACCCCCTTGTCCCCTTCCCTTGTTCGATTTGAAAGCCCGGCGCCTGTTTTCCAATCAAGAAAATCAACCATTCATGCTTAGTTGTCTCATCATCGCAGGAACGCTGCTTTCTTCCTTCTTCTCCTCCATGTAACGCTTCACCGCATCTTCGAGCGGCGGCATCAAAGTGGCGCGCTCGCTCCCGAGTGCCGTGTACGTCGGACGGCTCGCGACCAGAGCCAGAGACTCGGTCGCACGCCCATCAATCTGGGTCACATCATATCCTGCCTCGCTGGCCAGCAAGCGTGCAAAGTCTTCCCAGGTTAAAGCGCCGGCATTCGCAAGATGCCACAGGCCATGTTCTCCATCGATGAGAAGATCAAGACTCGCATGCACAAGATCGGGAACATATGTTGGCGATATCGTAATGTCATTAGCCGCCGGGAACCGAGCGCCATGACTCAAAGCATCCAAAACGTCGCGAGCGAAGTTGAAATCATCCCAGGGGCCAAAAAAAGCGCTTGTACGGACCACGAGTGCATCTGGAAAAGCTTCTAGAACACGCCGCTCAGCCTCCGCTTTGCTCATTCCGTAGATATTTACTGCTGATGTGCGGTCACTCTCAACGTAAGGGCAACGCTTTGATCCATCGAACACCAGATCGGAAGAAAAAGTTAGCAACGAAATCTCGCGAGCTTTGCAGAACCCCGCCAGCAGTTCCGGACCGGTGACGTTCTCGCGCTTGCACCTTTGCTGGTCGTGTTCAGCGTCGTCCACTCGCACATAACCCGCCGCGTTTATGACGGCCCAGGGTTCGTAAGCGTCCAATGCGGTTTCGACAGAAGCCGCTCCAGCAATATCCAGCTCCTGTCTTGTGAGCAGGTAATAGGCCAGGCCTCGCCTTTCACAAATGCGAGCGAAGGCTTTGCCCAGCGTTCCAGTCGCGCCGGTAATTAGTAATGGACGACTAGCCTCGCCCCTCCTGTTAATACTTCGAGCACTCGCGGCAATGGGCGCACGGCGGCGAGATACTGGCGGGTAACATAAGCGATCGAATCGCTGCCACCACCCTGGCGAATCCAAAACTGGATGATCATATTCGCTTGACTGCGCGAGCGTGCTGACCATGCGCGCAAGCGCTGTGGGTCGTGGGCTTGGCGAACGCAGATCAAACACCCCCGGTTCATAGTGACCGTCACGACGCGTGAGCAGACTGTTCCAATCGTAGGCGCCAAATACCGACCATGCTGTCACGGCGCGGATGTCAATCATCTCCGCCCGTGATTCCTGTGCAGCGTCCCAAATAATCTTGAGCCAGCGTAATTGCTCCTCGCGCGTGCAACCGAGATGTGCCTCCGTAATCGCGATGGGCCGGCCGTAGCGTTCCCAAACTTCGCCCATCAAAGTCCGCGGTCCGGCAATACCCTCAGCTCAAACGCGAACCGCTTCCACGTCGGCGTAAGCAATCCGTCCGTTTCCGCCGTGCGACGACGCTGGATATCGCGACAGTCGCTCATCGAGAAAACGCTCGCTGGTAATGTAATGGTTAATGCCAATGGTGTCAGGCGTGCACGAATTATCGACGAACCATTCAAGCTCTGCGGCACTAGTTCCGAGCCATTGCAGATATTCCCACATGGGATGGCCCTTTCTCACGCGACCTGATAGCAAATCAAAAGTCAGCCAGCGCCGTTCGTTTTCAAACTCCGCCTGATAAGAAAGCGTTGGTGTACTAAAAGTCTTTCCCAGATCTTCTGTTTGCAAAAGTCTGGCGACCGGGTTTTCCTTACGAATAGCACGCATTGAAAGGACAACACCGCGGCATTGGTTAAGGAAAGCGCGCGCAAAAACGACAGGGTCGCGCGCATGCGGATACCAATGGCCGTAAAGTCCGCTGAATCGCGCCGTGGTTAATGGCTCATTAACAGGAGTGTAATCCGTCACCCAGGGATAACGCTGAGCCACAGCGCGCGCAAAGTCAGCAAGTTTAACGGGAAAGTCGGGATCGACGAGGCTCGTATAGCGGGGACCGCTGCCATGATGCACGAGTCCAACAACAGGTTTGATGTCCAGCCGCGATAAGCGTTGAAGCCGCTCGTCAACCCATGACCATTCGATCGAGTCAATGCCGCGAGGCGCAATCCGCTCCCACAACACGGGATAGCGCACGGCACGAACGCCTAAATCGCCCAGAAGATCAAGATCAGTCAACCGCGACGCGTGACCGTTGAACTCAAGCTGGTCGAAATACTTATCCCCGATACGGTTTACTGTGCACTCAACTCCCGCCCACAACTCAAGAGGGTGAATGGCTGTGGTTTGGGCAGTCATCATCTTCCTCCAGGTTATTAACGTTTCGTCAAAGCCAACGCAGCAGCGGTCACCGCATCCTTGACCAACGCCTTGGGCCTATCGCCGTTGCCATTATGATTGCCATGGCCGTTGCCATTTCCGTTGACGTGAAGAACTGCTTCTAGCCTCTTCATCCCGGCCATCTTGCCATACTGCGTTAGAGCCTGCGCCACGATCTGGTCCATGTTGTAATACTTGTAGGTCGCGAGCCTGCCCACGAAGTGTACGTCCGGAGTAGCATCTGCCAGCGCCTTGTATTTCGTATACAAATCGGCGTTCTCTTTGCGCGGAACGGGATAGTAGGCATCTCCTTCGGCCCTGGGAAATTCGTAAACAATGCTCGTCTTGGCATGTTCTTGCCCGGTAAGGTATTTGAACTCGGTGATGCGCGTGTAGAGTTGATCGTTAGGATAATTAACTACCGGCGCCGGTTGAAACACGGATACGTCGTGCGTTTCGTGCTTAAATTCAAGTGAACGATACGGCAGCTTCCCGTAGCAGTAGTCGAAATACGTGTCGACAGGTCCGGTGTAAATCATTTTGCGAAAAGGTATCTCCTTCTCAACCTCCCGATAGTCGCAGTTGAGTAGGACCTTGATATTCGGGTGGTCCAGCATGTTTTCGAACATGCGCGTATAACCGCGAAGCGGCATCGCCTGGTAAGTGTCCGTGAAATACCGATCGTCGCGGTTGGTGCGTGTCGGCACTCGTGAAGTGACGGTGGCGTCGAGTTCAGAAGGATCCAGGCCCCATTGCTTGCGCGTATAGTTGCGAAAGAACTTCTCGTAAAGTTCGCGTCCCACCTTGCTTACTACGACGTCTTCCGAGGTGCGGATCTGTTCGCGCGGCTCGGCCACTGACTTGAAGAATTCTTCTACTTCGAAAGATGTCAGGCTGAGACCGTAAAGCAAGTTTATCGTGTCCAGATTAATTGGAATCGGAACTATCTGCCCGTCAACGCTGGCGCGCACGCGATGCTGATAGGGACGCCATTCGGTAAACCTGGAAAGGTATTCGAAGACTTCTCGCGAATTGGTGTGGAAGATATGTGGCCCGTATTTGTGAACCAGAATACCGGCATCATTGTAATGGTCGTAAGCGTTGCCGCCGATGTGAGGACGCTTGTCACAAATCAAAACTTTTTTATTGGAGCCTGCCGCTAAACGTTCCGCGAGCACACTACCCGCAAAACCGGCCCCCACTATCAAATAATCAAACATCTCGCACCCCCTTGGTTCGAAAAAAATCTATGGCTATCTTTGTGTTATTTGGGAAGCACTGGCAGCACGTGCTGCCACAGCTTTCATACTCGCAGGCTGGATCGGCTCCGAGGCCAAAGGTTCTCGCGGTGACACGACGGTTTCGATTAGTTGCGACATGCGCGACCACGTTTCATCCCAGGACATGTCGGAAAGAAACTCATCGACGCTCTTCAACCACTCTGATCTGTCGCTTACGCCCACAAGAATTTCGTCGACAGCTGCTATGAACTCGCTTTTGGTGTCCGCAATCTTGACTAAGCCCTGCTCGCTGTAAGGCCTCACGACGTCCCGAATCGAAGTTGACACCACCGGTTTGCCAGCGGCCAGATACTCGGGTGTTTTCGTTGGGCTAATGAACCGCGTGGCCTCATTGCGCGCAAAAAGAAGCAGCGCTACATCCCAACCTGCCAGGTAGGAAGGCAGTTCTTTGTAACTCTTTCCACCGAGATAATGAATGTTTTTATGCAGTGGCAGGAGTTCCGGCTCAATCTTCGCTACTGGTCCAATCATTACAAATTGCCACTCAGGACGCGCGCGGGCGATGCTATCCAGCAACTCAATATCAAAGCGCTCATCAATCACGCCAAAAAAACCCAACCGCGGATGGGGAATGCTCGCTTGGTCGACCGGCGCAGTTAGAGGCGTGCGCGCTTTACCAAAGTGCTTACGATCGATGCTGCTGGGAAATGCGTATACAGCACGGTGTTGAGATCGTTTTGCTTCATAGAGGCTATGCCCACCAGTAAATACCAGATCGGCACGTGCAAAGAGTTGTTCTTCACGCTTCTTCAGAGATACAGGCGCACCTTTGAAGGCTGAAAGCTCGTCCATGCAATCGTAAACCGTCGCGAGAGGCTTGAGATGTTGCGTGAACGCGAGGGCCATGGGCGTGTAATACCAAAGCACAAAGTTGTTGATTGCGTGGTCTGTAAATAGCCGGTCAACCATTTTTCTTAGGACCGCCTGTGTGGCGATCTCACTCGACAGACCTTCCGGTAAATAAGGCACAACGATATGCAACCCATCTTCGCGTTCACTCACATGCATCCGCATTGTGCCTTGATCGAAGATTGGCTCTTCAATTACGAAGACACGCCGGTCACGAGCGGCACGACTCAACAAATGTTGGGGTCGCTGATAAACGAAATCCCACCGCAGATGTGAAAAACAGATCAGATCCGGGTTACGTTCTCGATCTGCCGTACGACTCGACAGGCTTTTGTGAAAAGCATCTACTTCGGGCAGATTGATCGAACGAAGTTCGTTGATAACTTCGCTGGAGAGAGTATTTGTTTTCATCGGGTTCCCCTTGTTCTGCAATCGTTGTCAATACGCCATAGGCGCAGCTTTAACGGATGCACCGGCAAAGACTTATTCGAATAAACTGTGGCAGCAGGCCGAACTGGCTTTAGCGGTTACCTAAATTCCGAAACAGAGGATTTCGACCAACTCTATAATACGTATGAACCATCTTGCTCACTGCAACCGCCTTGATTTAATACGACAGAAACTCTTTGCGTTTTCTTCTCGTTCGTCCCACGTGCTTTCTAAAGACTACTTCTCCGCTGAGCAAGCACAATGCCAATCTTCGGATCGGGTATTGACCAACTCTCCGAACGCGAGGAAAAATAGGAGACGAGAAAACGAAGCCGCTTCAAAGAAACGAGCTCGCCGTTCGCTTAAACATCGGAATCTTAAGAATTTTATACCTTTAAACAATCTCGACAGTTTCGCGGGACCATGACTATTCTGTGCGGGTGAGCCCAATAAGTGCCAACAAGATTTTGCGGGAGGGTAATTAGATTCAACTGAAGCGCTAATCCGTTAGCGGTTGTAAGGAACTGACTTCGCAGAGAAGGCGAGGCCGCGCAGGGTCTGAAAGGTCGATCTGATTCCAGGCGACGCGATAGCCGCCGCTCTTTTTCTTTGCCCGGAACACATCCAGAATAGCTCGTCCCATGGGGAAGGCAGCGAGACGGTCAAGAACGGCATAGCTCCCAATATGAAATTCGGTTACATAACACCGGCCCTCACGTAGCTCTGCTTGAACGTCTTCCACGCGACCAACAGAGCGACCGTTCAAACTAAAAACCCGTTTGCCCAGCAACAATTCGATGTTAGTTTCCTGCTTCGCCATTGTGGTCGATATCAAGCTCCTGGTATCCGGCCGATAACATTTCGCCGCAGCCATCGCTCCCACGCGAGCGCAGAAGTTTCTTCAGCGTCGACGCCCACCGTAACGGTAACCCCGGTCACAACTACTTTAGACCACGGCACGCGAAACGGGTCGCGATCCGCTACACCCCAACGCTTCGCCAGGGCTTCGACCCAGCGACCAAAGCGTGGATGGACTCGTCTTGCAAGGGTGACCGTTCCAATTTCAATGTGAGTGATCTCAGGCTGACCTGCGCCCTCCGTGTTCATCACGATGCCGTCACATTTACCCATGTTGCAGTCATTGCGATCGACCACTTGCGTGTCGAGACAATCGCGTACCAGATTCATTTCATCCACCTCCGAAGATTTGCAGGGGAATGGTCACCAGAGCCAACACGAATGCCAGTGCGATGATCATTATCACTACGGCATTAGAGAACCACCCGTTGCGGCTCTCCTTAACAAAATTTTCGTCATTCATCAGAAACAGGAAAGGCACGATTGATACCGGAAGCGTGGCCGCCGTCAAAGCCATGGAAAAGATCGTTAGCTTAAGCGGATCGATTCCCACCACAACCAGTATTGATCCCAGCAGGAGCACAATGGTGTACACCAGACTAAAACGAGCCTCTTCAATCGGCCGTTGATTCTCGCTCCAATTCCATCCGAAGCCCTGCGCGGCCAGATAGGCAATTTCCAGAGTCACCTCCAATGTGGCGCCAAGGCAGGCGATACCGAGAGAAGCCACGAACAGCCAAAAGCCCCATTTGCCAAACACTGGAACCAGCAATAATGGCAATTGGTTGTAATGTTCAACGTGAATGCCCCCAGGCAGCATGATAAGCGCGGCCAACATTAATACGGCTACGGAAATTGTGCTGCCGAAACTCATTCCGATCGTTGAAATCAGACGGTTGATATTGAGATAGCTTTCGTTCCATTGGTCTTCGATTGCGCCAGACGAGTAAAAGAAGAAGAGATACGGCGAGATCGACGCGCCAAGAATTGATACTGCGATAAACCAGTAGCGAGTCTTGTCATGACTGGGAAGGGTTGGTATTGCTCCGGCCGCCACATCTCGCCATGAAGGATGCAAAATGCAGGCGCCAACAATAAAAGAAACAGTGACCAGCCCCAGGAGCGAAACTCCCCGCTCAATTATTCCGAATGTTCCCTTCCAAATAAGCAGCCAGATTAGAAATCCTACCGGCACTGCCCACCATTGAAATCCGATACCGGTAGCCAATTCCAGCGCGACACATACGCCTCCAACTTCGGCCCCGAGTACCGGCAGGCACACCCCAACCATGACAAGAAACATGAACAGGAAATAATTGAACCCGAAGCGTTCGCGAATCGCGTCTGGAATCGCGCGACCGCTGAGAGCCGCGAGGCGTCCCGATTGCTCCACCAGGAAAATTACACACAAACCACCCAACAGGATGGCCCAGACTAGTTGAAAGCCAAACTCAGCTCCTGCCTGCGCCGCTGTGGTTATTGATCCGATTTCCAGAAAACCACCGACACTCGTTGCAATTCCGAGAGCCAGTTCCAAGATCTTTTTCATGGTTTGCGGGACGACGAGATCTATTTTATCGAGACGCTGACTTGTTGCTGAGTCAATGGACCTGCGGCGTGGGAAAAAGATCGGCCAGAGCTTTACAAGCTAACGATTGCCACTCATTGCTCCTGAGCGCCCAGTCGAAGTTTTCATAATGCAGTTTGCCGCGCTGTGGCGGGGCACTGAAGTCGTAGGTCGCTGCCTGGCGAAATTTTTCGGGACCGACAGGAGAAACTTCAAGACTTTCTTTTTGAGTCTCGAAACACGCAAACATTCGTTGCTTCAGTTCCTGGGCTTTTTCGTCGAGCAGCAAGGTCGTCGTCTCTCCTTCGGATCCAGGTAAAAACTCCGAGACTCTCGCTTTGAAGTCCATGCTCGGGTGCAGCGCCATCTCGAATAAAACCGGCGGCTTAAAACCATTCTGCTCCATCAAGCGCAGAGCGGCGTGGGTCGCAAATGCTGTCGCGTCGTGGTCCGGGTGAGCACCTTCATAGGGATGCGTCACAACAATGTCAGCGGAAGACTGCTGGAGAAATGCGCTTATCCTTTTTGTCAGATCGGCCAGGTATTGAGGCGCACATTGGTCCGTGACTTCGAAATCTACTACTCGGTCCTTAGCCACATTAGCTAAGGCCAACGCCGAAAGGCATTCTTGTTTCCGTGCTTGAGCATACTCCGAGCGCCTTTTAAACCCCGCAGCTTTGGCGTCTTGCATATCACGTGGAGCGCCATCAGTGACGTGAAGAACTGTAACGTCTGCTAACTTGGAAATGAGACAACCGGCGCCCACCACTTCATCCACCGGGTGTGCAACAATCACAGAACACCGCACCGCTGGGTTTAATTCGCCCGTTCCGAAAAGCTTGGCATGTGCCGAATGCGCTTTTCTACGGCGAGATTGTCGAAAAGGCTGAGACATCAGCGGCCACTTCTCCGTTCCTGGCTTCAGCAGCGGCAACTGCATTTCAGGAACGTGTCTCGCATGGAATCGAGACATGCGTGTTTACGTCCGATACGAATTACAGTGCCGCCGTAGCCGAAAAGAATGGAGCAAAACGGCCTCAAGTAAGCCTGGCGTAGGATTATTGCGAAGCTTTCGGAGTCTGCCCTCAGTCTTTTAGGCTTTGCTTGCGTGGGATCTACTCAACCCCTATACCAGAGCTGAAAAACTATCCCGATATGGGTCTGTGGTTGCAGATGTGGTGATTGGGTGATGTGTGAGAGGCTTGCCCGGATCATTGGCCACGTCATTGCCACCGACCAATGGGCACTCAAATAGAAAAAGAAAAGCTGACCATGATTAAATCCGCGCCTGAAGCTAGTGCTTGTCGAGAAGTCGCGGTCCGGAATTACGCTCTCCCGACTTATGTCTGCATACGAACAAGGCGAATAGGAAGCCAATTATAGCCCATTGCATGAAAAGGAAAAAATATAGCATCGCGTCAGCAAGCATTGTTGGTCGTAGAACGACCATTGATGTATGGGATTGTATTCAGGCGCGCCCATAAGTTTGGAACTGCTACGTGATAGAGAAAATAAAGCCTAAGAGGTGACTTTTCTCCGACGATTAGCCAGCTTGTCAAACAAGCCACTATCCCGAAGCTAAGGCTAATCTTCGCCCTGCACATTCAGAAGTCGCTCAAGTGATAGCAAAGTGCTTTTGTCCGGACACAACCATCAGTGGACCGCGCTCCTGGTCAAGGTTGTACGGATCTCTTCTTCCACCACCATGCATCTTGATTAAGGTTCGATGATGGTGCTCCAAAATTGGATCCACGAATCACAAAACGGAACACCGGCAGGTTAGCCGCTGCCAAGCTGTCTGTAATCGCATTGCTTCGGCTTTTTCTCTGCTCGCCACCGCAAAAATTTAGTTCCGTGCCGAAACCGGCCCCCGGAAAAATGATCAAACTGAACTTCGACCACGAGCTTCGTTGCCAGCGGTTCCCACTCACTCGTCTTCTTTGTGCTCCAACGGCTCGGACCACCTGGCTTGTTGCCGGTGAACCCTGGGGGCTGAATTAATGGCTCGAGTCTTTTCGTTAGCTCTTTCTTTTGCTCCTCATTGAAGCTGGAGGTGTAACCAACGTGATTAAGCAAACCGTTATAGTCATACAAACCAAGCAGCAATGACCCTACCACCTTTCCCTTTGAGGCATATCGGAATCCGCCGACAACGCAATCCGCGGTTCGCATTCTCTTGACCTTCTGCATGCCATCCCGCTCGCCCGATCGATAAGGAAGATCCAAACGCTTGGCCATGACTCCATCGAGTTTCATACCCGGCGTGGCCAGCCACTTGCGCGCTACCCCAATATTTTTCGTTTTTGGCGAGAGTTCGATGGTCTTGTTTTTTGCCAGATATTTCTTGGCGAAGCTTTCTAGTTTCACTCGACGTTTCGCCAGGGGAAGCTCAGCGATTGAGTCGCCGGCATCGTCAACGAGAAGATCAAAGACAATGAAATGCGCAGGCGTTTCCTGGGCCAACCTGGCGACGCGGCTGGCCGCGGGATGAATCCGCTGAAGTAAATCATCAAACGAGAGCCCGCCCTTAACGGGTATTACCAATTCGCCATCAAGAACAAACCTGGCCGCTTTAAGCTTGAGAAGAGCTTCTACGATTTCCGGGAAATAGCGGCCCAGAGCCTGGCCGGACTTCGATTGCAGTTCAACCTTCTTGCCATCTCGAAAAGCGATGCAGCGAAAGCCGTCCCACTTCGGCTCATACTCCCAATTTTCGCCGGCGGGAATTTCATTCACCAGCATTGCTTCCATGGGCGGATAAGGTGGTTTGATTGGCAGAGTCATTCTCTTTGGCACCTGAACACTTTCAAAACCAGAGCGACCGGATGCAAAACTCACCTCTGAAAGTCGCATCGTTGGAAAAGGGGCATACCCTCCCACCTCAAGTAGCAAAAATCACTGTGCACACTCGACTCATAACCTCATAGTTGGGAAGGGGGTATACCCCCGCCGTCAAGTAGCAAAGTTACTCAAGCACAGTGGGCTAAGCCAGTCTCAATAAATATTCTTCCCTTGAATGATTTCATTTCCTGGAAGCGGGGGTATACCCCCTTCCCAACCATGAGACCTTCAAAGTTGATTTTGGTAACCGAAGTTCGTATCAGCGAAATGAGTCTCCGGTTTGAGCGAACGAACAAACTCTTCAATCAATTGGACCAGATCCGGATGCCCGGCGTTTTTCTCAATCTCCGCCACGATTGCCGATCCTACTACAGCAGCATCAGCATAGCGCCAAACTTCGGCAACCTGTTCGGGGTTAGAAATACCAAAACCAACTGCGACTGGTAAATCACTGACTGCGCGAACGCGTGCCACCAGCTTTTCAGCTTCCTTGCTTAACTCGGATGTTGCTCCCGTCACCCCGGTACGCGAGACCGCGTAGATAAAGCCGCCAGCTCTATCGGCGATCATCCGCAAACGCTCGTCGGTCGAGGTGGGTGCGACCAGAGTAATTAGATCCAGTGACTTTGCTGCCAGGGCTTTGGAGAATTCACCCGCTTCTTCCAATGGCAAATCGGTTAACAGCACGCCGTCTACGCCGGCACGCGCAGCCTCAGCAGCAAAATGACTTACTCCAAATTGCAGCAGAGGATTGAGATAACTGAAGATCACGAGCGGAACATCCGTCGCCGCTCTGCGCGTGTCCGCTACCACTTGGAGTATTTCGCTGACGCCCAATCGATGACGCAGAGCACGTTCTGATGCGCGCTGTATTACTGGTCCATCAGCGATGGGATCGCTGAAGGGTACGCCCAGCTCAATCAGGTCTGCCCCCGCACGAGCAAGCCCTATCAGCAACGCTGGCGTAGTTTCGATGTTCGGATCGCCTGCGGTTATGAAGGGAATCAGACCGCGCCTTCCCTCCTTTTTCAGGCGCGCGAAAGTCGCGCCGATGCGGCTCAATGCGATACTCCATCCAGTTTGTCGGCAACCAGGCTAACGTCTTTGTCGCCACGACCGGAAAGGTTGACGATGATTATCTGGTCCTGTTTCATTTCGCCTGCCAGTTTCAAAACATGCGATATCGCGTGGGCCGATTCCAGCGCGGGAATTATTCCTTCCAGCCGTGAAAGCGTTTGAAAAGCTTCGAGTGCCTCATCATCTGACGCGGATACATACTCAATGCGCCCGGAATCGTGAAGATAAGCATGTTCAGGACCGATTGAAGGATAGTCGAGGCCGGCGGAAATGGAATGAGTCAAAGCAATTTGGCCGTTCTTATCCTGCAGCACGTAACTCAGTGTTCCGTGCAGGACACCGGGTCTGCCGCCTCCACTGATATTAAAACGTGCTGCATGTTCTCCAAGTGTGCTACTAGTGCCGCCCGCCTCGACTCCGATCATCCGGATCGCAGCCTGGTCAAGGAACGGGTGAAATAGTCCTATTGAATTTGAGCCGCCCCCTACGCACGCCACCAGCGCATCGGGCATTCGCCCTTCCACATGCATGATCTGCTCGCTCGCTTCTCTTCCAATCACGCTTTGAAAATCGCGGACCATGAGCGGATAAGGATGTGGTCCAAGCGCGCTGCCCAGAAGATAGTGAGTGTTTTCTGGGGAGGTGGTCCAATCCCGCAATGCTTCATTGATAGCATCTTTCAGAGTGCGCGAGCCTGCGTCGACCACTCTGACTTCGGCGCCAAGCAACCGCATGCGAACAAGGTTTAATTCCTGACGTCTCGCGTCTTCAGCCCCCATATAGATGAGGCATTCGAGACCAAACAACGCGCAGACTGTTGCAGTCGCCACGCCGTGCTGGCCCGCCCCAGTCTCGGCCACGATGCGCCGCTTGCCCATTCGGCGCGCCAGCAAGGCCTGTCCGAGAGCATTATTAATTTTGTGAGATCCCGTGTGGGACAGATCTTCGCGCTTGAGATAAATACGTGCGCCACCGGCGAAATCGGTCAAGCGCGCTGCGAAAAACAATGGAGTTGGGCGTCCGGAGTATTGTCGAAGCAGCGTCGCAAACTGCTGTTGAAAGTCTCGGTCTGTACGAGCGACATCGTAAGCTTTCAGCAAATCGTTTAGCGGGGCCATAAGCGTTTCCGGTACGAAGCGTCCGCCGTATGGTCCCCAATATCCGCGGGCATCCGGTTGTTCTATCATTTGATCAATCCTCTCTCATGCCGTTTAGAGTTCAAACTTTTAGTTTGTTGTTACGAAGCAAAAATCTAAAGATTGGACTCTGAACTTCCGGCCTCTCTCATGCAGTTTAGAGTTCAAACTTTTAGTTTGCTGTTACGAAACTACACAATCTAAAGATTAGATTCTGAACCTCCCGCAATCTGCGCCGCTTCGATAAAAGAACGCACGCGCGCATGGTCCTTTCGGCCGGGCGCACTTTCGAGCGCGCTGCAGGCATCCACCGCGTACGGCCAAACTGTGGTTATTGCTTCGGCTACATTGTTTGTGTTTAGTCCGCCGGCAAGAAACAGTTTCGCAACCAGCGGGCGCGTGCGTGTGGCCATAGACCAGTCGAAGCTCTGTCCAGCACCGCCATACGCGCGGGCGCTAAATCCATCCAGCAAAATAGCGCCAGTTTCATATTGCGCCACTTGCGCCGGTTCGAAACTGCTGTTCACCCGCAACGCCTTGATCACGAAAAGACTCTCCAACTTTTGACAGTAAGAAGGCGGCTCATCGCCATGTAGCTGCACCGCCTGCACTCCCGCATCACTCGCCAGACGTTTTACTTCGTCGCTTGGTTCGTTCACGAAAACGCCCACGTTCAAAACTGAAGTAGGTAATTGATCAATTATTCGTCGCGCACCAGATGGCTGGATATAACGCGGGCTCTCGCGGTAAAAGTTGAAACCAAGTAAATGCGCGCCTGCTTCGACGCTCGCCAAAGCATCCTCGATATTTGTTATTCCACAGATTTTGACGCGAACCATGCTTTTACTCTTCGGCCTCTCGAATTATCGAGCGCAAAGCGTCTTCCGTATTTTCCGTACCGATCAGAGACTCACCTATCAGAAAGCCCCGGTAACCGGCGGACAGCAGGCGCTTCAATTGCGCTCCATTTTTCAAACCACTTTCACTGATAAGCAGCGCGCCGCTCGGAGCTCCATTGATGAGTTCCAGTGAAGTCTCGATTGAAACCTTAAATGTATGCAGGTTGCGGTTGTTGACACCTATCAGCATTGCACCTGATTCTGCTGCCCTATGCATCTCTTCGCTCGTGTGCACTTCAACGAGCGCATCCATGCCCAGTTCAACTTCCGTCAGATTTCGCAGTCGTAGGAAAGTCTCATCGTCCAGCAAGGCGACGATTAGAAGCAAGGCATCTGCTCCCGCAGCAGCCGCTTCGTAGACCTGGTACTCATCAAAGATAAAATCCTTGCGTAACAGGGGAAGAGAGACGGAGCGACGCACAGTGCGAAGGTCTTCAAGAGACCCATGAAAATAGTCTTCCTCGGTTACCACGGACACTGCCGTCGCGCCGCCACGGCTGTAAGCGCGCGCAACCGCATCCACGGTTGCGTTCAGGCCAAGGTCGCCCTTTGACGGCGAAGCTCGTTTGATTTCCGCGATGATATTTATCTGTTTGTCATTATTGAGCGCCTTGCTGAAAGCGTGGCGCACAGCTCGCGTCCGGGCTTCGTATGCACTCGCACGTAAATTATAAAATGATACATGCGACCTCGCCTTTTCCAGGCGCACGCGCTTGCTTTCAACTATCGTCGACAGAAAGTCCAAACCCATTTTCACTTGTTTGTTGCTTCCACCAATTCGGCAAGCTTTGCAGACGCCGCGCCACTCTCGACGCTTGCTGTCGCAAGCTCAGCAGCTTCGCGCAGATCCGCGGCTGCGCCGGCGATAAATAGTCCGGTTGCGGCATTTGCAACAACAAGGTCGCGCGCTGCGTCAACTCGTTGTCTGGAAAAGATTTCATTAATAATGCGAGCGCTCGTCTCAGCATCTCCGCCGGCTAGACTGTCGAGCGATGCACGTCGCA
>JALYXE010000248.1 GCA_030947265.1 Acidobacteriota bacterium | reverse complement strand
GTATTGCTCGTTGTCGCCGGAATCATTGAAGGATTCATCTCGCCGGCCCCAATTCCTGCGGCAATCAAATTCAGCATCGCCGCGATCACCGGAATCTCGCTGTATTCTTATTTGATATTGGCGGCGCGGGGAGAAAGGAATGGGGGAAGGGGGAATGGGTAAAGGTGAAGCGTAAAAGGAAGGTCATGTTCTGATTGGAGCGTTTCTAATAGCTTGAATTTGATTGAATAGCGACTTGCTGATTATTAGTGCTGCTTCACGAAGTTCATCGTAGGTTGATTGGCTGAGATACCCTACATCAAACGCAACTCGACAGAGACTTCTCACCTCACCAGCCGATCCTTTAGCAATATTAAGAAATAGGAGATATTCCTTACGGGAGGAGCGCTCAAATCCCTCGGCTATGTTGGTTGAAATTGACACCGCGGCGCGACGGATTTGATCTTTTAAACCAAAATCTCGCTTCAGGTTGCCTTCATCCGTTACGCAGTACACCTGTTTTACGAATGCGATAGCTTTTTGCCAAACAACCAAATCCTCGAAAGTGCGAATTCTAATTCATTGGCGTTAGGCTCTTCTGAGGATTTGTCATTGGGAACTTCGGCGCCTTCAAGTGTAATTCCCCTTTACCCCTTTCCCTTTACCCCTTTAACTATCCATCTGTCCAGCTCACACTACAACAACCCTCTTTCCTTCACTTGCAAATATTTTTCCAGCAGGGCAGGCGCCAACGCAGCGGCCGTTACATCGAGCGCCAACCCTCCCTGCGATTCCACCAGGCGCAGCGCCGCTTCGCGCAGGTACATAATTTCTTCAGCAACTGATTGGGTAAAGAGATCGCGTGCGTTGACCGGAGCATTACCCACCACTGCCTTGAGATCGCGATCGGCGATGGTGACGACTAGCGGAAGGTGCCGAGGCCGGAGCAACCGAAGCGAAGTCAGCAGTTCTTTTGAACCTTCTTCATCGACCAGATCTGTTAACAGCACCACGAGCGATCTTCGCTTACTGTTCGCGGCAATAAACTCAAACGCACGAGAGTAAGATGGCTCGATCATCTCGGGTTCTACGCTATAAAGCGCCTCGAGTGCCGCATCCATGTGGTCATGGCCACGGCTTGGCGGCAGGAAACTCTTAATCTTTCGGCCGAACACAAGCAGGCCCGCATTATCGCCAGCCCTCGCCGCTGCGGACATCAGCGCCAGCGCGGCGTGGACGGCGGAATCCAACTTCGTTTCCTGCTCGATACGCGCAGTCATTAAGCGTCCACCATCAATCGCAATCAGAATTGTCTGGTCGCGTTCGATCTGATACTGGCGGGTAGTCAACTTGCCTCGCCTTGCGGTCGCAGTCCAGGAGATGTGACGCAACTCGTCCCCGCGAACGTAATCGCGCAGCGACTCAAACTCCCGCCCTTCACCTCGCCATGAAGTCTTTCGATGTGAAGCTACAAGTGAACGCGCTCCCAGAGCTTTCAACTCAGCTTCGCGCGCCCGCCTCATGTTTGGATAGACCTTTACTGCGACCGCTTCACCCGCTCGTGTTTGACACCACACCAGGTTCAAACGCGAAAGAAAGCGCACCGCAATTTGTCCAAACTCGAATCTTCCTCGTCTAGGTGGCGTAAGGCCGTAAACCAAAGCTGCTGAGGTTTGGCCTTGCACGCGCAGCCTCGCCTCACGCAAACCCGACAACCGCATTTGGGGCGGATATTCGTCCTTGATAACCAACGAAATTGCGTGGGCTCCGGCATTCTTAATGTTGATGCTGACGTCAGTCTCAGCGCCTACTGCAAATCGGCCACTGAATTCACGTGTGATGCTAATGCCTTTGGGAAGTCGGCTGCGACGCGCATCGATTACGGCGAGAATAATTAGAACGATGTCATAGGCGAGGGCTATCCAACGCAACCATGGCCGTCCCCACGAAAGCGAAAGCAGGACTAGGCCGGCCGCAATCAGAAGATAGAAGAGTTTGCTGAAGACAAAGCGCATAGAGAAACAGAGATCAGAGGTCAGAGGTCAGATATCAGAGGACAGAGATCAGAGGACAAATATCAGATGTCAGACTATCAAAGTTCGGGACTATCTATGCCATAGGAAGAGATTCCAAAACCTGATCTCCGACCTCTGACCTCTGATCTCTGATCCCTGACCTCTGACCTCTGACCTCTGATCCCTGACCTCTGACCTCTGACCTCTACCTTGGCACTTCCGCGCTTTTGAGAATATCTGTAATCACCGCATCAGGAGTGGCGCCGTCAAGTTCCGCCTCAGCGCGCAACGTTAGCCTATGACGCAGCACCGGGCGGGCAACATCACGAACGTCGTCGGGCGTCGAAAACTCGCGGCCGCGAATGGCTGCCAGCGCTTTGGAGCACAGAAGCAGCGCAACTGATGCGCGGGGACTCGCGCCATAGTGAATGAATGGATGCGTGCGCGTGCGCCGAACCAGGTCTACAGAGTAATGCTGAACCCCTGGCTCCATGCGCGCCGTGCTTACCTCGCGACGGCAGCGGGAAATAGCGTCCGCATCTGCCAGAGGCTGAATATCAACCTCATTGAGACGCCTTGAGTTAAAGCCGGCATCCCAATTTGCCACGACCTGTTGCTCATGTTCCCGGCCCGGATAGTCGAGGAGTATCTTGAGCATGAAGCGGTCGAGTTGGGCTTCAGGTAACGGATAGGTTCCTTCGTATTCAATAGGGTTCTCGGTGGCGAGTACTGTAAATATGGGCGAAAGCAGATGAGCATCACCGTCAATCGTCACTTGCCGCTCTTCCATCGCTTCGAGCAGTGCTGCCTGCGTCTTCGGGGGCGTGCGATTGATCTCGTCGGCCAGAAGTATGTCAGTGAAGATAGGTCCCGGTCGCAGATTGAAAGTTGAAGTGGCCACGTTGAAGACATTAGTCCCCGTGATGTCGGAAGGCATAAGGTCAGGTGTAAATTGTATGCGGCCGAAGTCGGCGTTGATGATGCGCGCAAGTGTCTTGACGGTTAACGTTTTCGCGGTACCTGGAACGCCTTCGATTAGCGCATGGCCTTCGGCAAGCAAAGCTACCAGGATTTGCTCGATCGGTTCATCCTGGCCAACTATTATCTTGCTCAATTCGCGACGAATGTGTTCGACAGTTGAGGAGACGTATTCAATCATTGGCTTTTGAGTCTGGTTTCGATTTCGTTAATTGAATGTGGTAGAGCTTTTATCTTTGAACTTTTGAACTTTGTACTTGGTGCTTTGTACTTTGCGCTTGATAGCTCTTACGCGTTGGAACAGAGATGCTGCCGGAAAGCCAGAGTCAAAGCTCAAAGTACAAAGTTCAAAGCTCAAGTTTATTCAAAGTTCCAAGATCAAAGTACAAAGATCAAAATTCGTCAAATATTTTGCGCCGTTTGCTTGACTTCGCGAGAGCGCATGCGCAGACCCAGCGTGGCTTCAATTTCGCGCAGTCGTGTTACCAACTGAATCGACTGTCGTTCACTTATCTGCCCGCCATTGATCGCTTCCTCGGATCGACGCATTAATACCTCCAGTTGATGAGCCCTCAGTGTGGACCGGGCGGCAACGCGCGCCGCTATCTCGGAGCGTGGACTGTTGTAGTCCAACCCCGCGTAACGCGCGAGAACTCTCCGTGTACGCGAATAGACATTTTCAATTGCCAGATCGAAAGCCTGGGCACGCTGTTGCAGTTCGGCCATGGAAGCCACAAACTCAAGGCTCGATCTGCGATCAACCTGCGGCAATGGCACGGGCCGAGCAAACCGGCGCGCGCGCGTCCATAGCATAAGAATAATAATTAGAACCATCTGGCCGCAGATTGCCAGTACCGGAGTGCCGGCAAAGTAGCTTGCAAACGCGTTATGTGTGGTGCCGCGGCCCTGGTGAAACTCGTCAAAGGCAATCAACCCTGCAGAACTCGAGAGAAGATTGATCGCCAGGTGCAGATTATCTTTGAGACCAATCCCGCCGTTTGCGACGATGAAAGGGTCACTAAGCACGACTATCCTGCCCTGACCATGCGGATAATCAAGGAGCAGGGCGCCACTGGGCGTGGCCAGGTGAACAACTGGAGCCGGCGAAAGGGCTATAGAAGCATTCGCATCCGAAAGGGCCTTCTCCCCAGAGTGTCCGGATCGTGTCTCATCGTTATTCGTGTTCTCACTTTCCGAGTCGTCAGCTTCCGGCTTCTTATCACCACTACTCCTGTTCGACGTAAAGAATTTGATTGCAGAGAAGAATCGTGACGGCATAACTGACTCAACATCGCGAGTGAGAAGCGTAGGCTGCGCGGGGCGTACCGGCTTCACGTCCTTAGTCATTTGTTTGGGATCCGCAGGATCGTCACCAAAGCCCGGGTAACCAATAAACTCGGTGGTCTCTCTCCACTCTCCTGAAGGAGGCAACAGATACTCTTCGGGCCGGCGATCCATAATTACCAGTCGCCCGCCTCGCTTAACCCAAAGCAGCAAACTCTTAGCGTCGTTCTCGTCAATCGCAATGCGCGGCCGGCCGATGATGACGAAAGTTTGCACCTTCTGGCCGCCGGCTCCCAGCAGCGTATCCGGCGGCTCGCGCCAACGCATCACTTTGTAACCGGATTCGCTGAGAAAATCGTAGAGGGCGCGTGTGCCGGTTGCTCGAGCGTTGTAAGTGGATCTGTTGGGTGCTAATTCCGAATCTTCCTGGTTCTCTTCCTGAACATAGGCAGCAGAATTGATTGCTATTAAAACGCCAAGCGCTAGCACGATAGTTAGTATGATTCCGATGCGTTGACGCATAAACCTCGAGATAATCAACCACGGATGAACGCGGATTTGCGCGGATCAGGCTTCAAATAAAGCGTCAAGATTCGAATTGCAAATTGCGACAGAAGCTTGAACATTCGTCCTAATTGGTATTCCTATCCGCGCGTCTCCGCGTTAATCCGCGGCTAATTCGCTTTTGACTCGTTTCTTAATACACGGATTCATCGCGACAGTGCCTGCTCGTATGCCGAGCGAAACGCCCGCCAGTCGGTTTCGGTCGCATGAGCAAATCCGTACCAGTGTCGCTCGAAGCTGTCAGTCAGCCGTTTTACATTCCCGTAAAGGGGCTCGACCTCTCGTATGGCGCGAAGATAGTCGCGGTTTGTTTTGTGTTGCGCAAGGCTAATAATTTTGCGTTCACCCAACTCAACGAGAAGCGCGATGTAGGCTTTTCGAATAGCCGCGCGCAACTCGCCTCGTCGCGCCAAAACCTCGGCCTCCGCCAAAAGATCAGTTGCCGATTGATCAGGTTCCAGCTTTTCTCCCAGGATTATCCGGGCCCCAGGCTTGACCTTCTTCTCCGTTCTTCCAGAGCGAAGCACTCGCGGCAGAAACAACTTAACCACAAATGCCAGGACAGCCATTGCAAGAACAATCACAAACACTTCGGCAATCGTGGTAAACAGACCCGCCGCCCCGGGCGATACCGCCTTCGGTTTGGGGAATAAGCTCTGGAGCCATTTCAAAAATTGGTCCACGATGTGCGAGAGCGCACTTTCCTGTTTGATCTTTCGAGCATATTCGGGACGTTGCAAAATCTCCGCTAGCTTATGGCTTTCGTCAGCCTTGCTCGCAATATGACTCGAACCCGCTCCTTCAGCTTCGCCAAGCCTTTCATCTACAGCGCTAAGGCGTTCCTTTATTCTGCTGAGCAGCTCGGTCCGCCCCGCCTGCTTCGGGGTCATATATTTGGCCAGCTCCTGGTGAAGCCAGGAATTGTCAACATTGAAACTTGAGCCATTCCATTCTACCGACTCAGTCTGCGGCAAAAGACTGCGCACAACATTGATAGTTTCGACGCTGCGTGCCACGTAAGCCGCCGCGTCTTCAGTTTCATCCGGTTGGGCCAAAGTATCGAGCGCAGTTACGGCTTGTCGTATTTCCTTGTGATATTGATTGATAGGAATTGCCTGAACCGCGGGGGCTGCCAGGATCACGAAGCTGACTGCGTGCAGGAACCGTCGGGCAAAAAAATCATAATGCTCATTTTGTGATGCTGGCTGCCGCTTAACCATAGGTGAATGTGGGGACGCGGTTTCCTCGGTTTCAACTTAGACCAAGAATGTTTCCAGGCGACCTTAAGGGAGGCATCACTTGACTCGGCGCGGCCGAAATTGCCGGAGCCAGCGGTGACGAAAAGTTTAACTTCGGCATCGCACCTAGTTTCTGAGCTGCCATCAACTCAATATCATAGCCCTCATGTCTGACTCGTTCGTCAACATACAGCAGCGAAAACCCCAGCATCCACACCGGCGCTAGTAGGATTGAGCTTAAAGGCTCCAACACGCTGTAGAGAATCGAATACCATACTGGCCATTCAGCTGCGCTGAAAGGTGATAGGGTGATCCCGTTAATCCATGCGAAGGCGGCAAGGGGAATTACCAGGATCATTAATGCCGAATAAGTAGCGAAAGTAATGAAGAATGTCATCGCCATGAGCCGCCGCACGTTTCCCTTTGCGAGTGAGAAGCTTCGACTGATTGATTCGAAGACGGACTTCCCTTCAACCAGCATCACTTGAGGAACATAAACTACTCTCCCGGCCATAAAGAAGAACAACCAAAGTGCCACAGCTGACGCAGCGAGAAAACCAACGACTCCGACAAAAGCAGGCAGCCAGACGGGCGCCCATTGAGCAGCGACAAAAGCTCCCAAAGAGACGAAGATTACGACCATGTACCAACCGAAAAACGCGACTCCACCAGCCAGGCCAAGCCACAGCATCATGAGTACTGTGGCGCCAAACAATGACCAAAATCTCGAGCGCACGGCGGAGTAAGTCGTTCGAGCGAGGACGGGTTCATTCCAAAGAAGGTGAGTTACAAGATTTCGCGAAGCGCCGCCCATCACAATAAGACTAAAAATGTGCCCACCCAGAAGCAAAGCCGCGCCTGTTACGGCTAAGAAGACGTACAAAAGGAATGCCGACTCGCTGGGCGTTGAAAAGAAGCCGCGCCAGGCGATGGTCCATAAAACCGAACCGATGGCAGAAACGAATACTGGCGGAGCAGCAATTCGGATCAGCACAGACAGATGGCGACGATAGAGTCGGACCGCGCGATCAATAAGATCACCCGCACCAAGAGGGACGAGAGAAAGTTCCGGTGTGCGATTCATCCTGAAATGAGCAATGCCTCAAGTTGCCCTAATGTATCATGAGAGCGAATCACTGTCTCAAATCTCTCAATTGCTTACATTCCAAATCAGGCGACGAAGCGGCGCTCGGTTGACCTCCACGTTTGAAAGAGTCCAAGGGTGCGGCAATCGAAATTTCCAATCCTGGTTCAAAACATGGTAAGGATACGCCCATCCTAATCTTACCCGCGTTGGTCATGCCGGACTGGTGACAGCCAAAGGCTACGCTGGTGAAAACGCTGTCAGTCCTGTTAGGGTAGAGTGATCGCGACAAAGCGCACCCGTTTAGGCGCCAGCCGTAGGAACATCCCGATCCCCTCTTAGTTCGGAGATGATGGCTGTGTTTGAAACGTGCCTCTACCTTCTGGCATTTCTCCTCATGGATGGCGGCCGGTTTGTTTCTTACTAAGAATCGACACGCCTAATAGGAGAGCCTGGCTTGGCTAGCGCGGCTCGCTTAAGAGAGATAGAATTAACTAGCTGTATCTACTTAGATAAGACCCCCGTTGGCTCAGTTTACCTGCCGCAGACATGACGATCGCCCCAGGCACACGCCTTGCCCGTTATGAAATTCATCAGCAACTCGGTGCGGGTGGCATGGGTGAGGTTTATCT
>JALYXE010000201.1 GCA_030947265.1 Acidobacteriota bacterium | reverse complement strand
CTGCTACTCGAGTAGCTTCCTCAATTGGGATTGGTACGGCATCGAGCTGCAGGGCATCGAGTAAGATTTCCTGGTGCTGCAAAACGAACGCGTCACGCTCCGTGTGTAGATCTTCAAGGAACTGCAGTCGGCTCTTTTCTATTACATTCGGATCCCAGACATTTGTTCGACCGTCCGAATACACATAGGAGAGGTCTTCGACGACTCGGAGCAATAGGTCGTTGCTGGTCTTTGTAATCCGGCGGAGTTTCTTTTTGTATTTAAGCAACCCCGGCAATGCAGGAAATAGTCGTTCCATTGTAGCCACTTCGTGCCAGGCGCATCCAAGGTGAAGAGTCACAGCCTCCAGTCCATGAATCCATCCGCTGAGGCTTACCACGCTCGTAAGTCCTTCGTAGAATTCAGACAGCCGTGGATCCAGAAAATCGTAATCGGGATTGCAAACGTCACCAAGCAGGCGCCCTGTTCGTACGAGCTCATCCTTAATCGGAGTGCCGTCGTAGGGAAGCATTCGGCAGAAGGTTACAGGAAGACAGCCGTCAGCAAGGATTGTTCGAAGAAAATTTAAGTTTTCCCGGACCGACTCGAACGTGCTGGACGGATCAAGCAGCATGAAGCCGTATTCCCACATCAGGCCGAGGCTCTTCAAAAGCTCCACCGCCTTAAGGTTTTGCTCGACAGTGATCTGTTTGTGAAGCGTCTCGAGTCCCTGCTCGCTGCCCGATTCCAGTCCCATGTAGACGAGGTAAAGTCCGGCATCCCGCATCCGGATGAAAAGCTCGCGCTCCACGGCATCAGCGCGGCAGTTCATCTTCCAGATAACCTTTTCCGGCAGTCTGTTTCGATATAGTTCGTCCACGAACTCGTTCGCCCACTTACGCCACACAGTGCCAAACAGCGGGAAATCGTCATCCTGGAACAGGAAGATAGTAATGCCTCGTTCTTCGTGCAACATACGCATCTCCCGCACGACTTCCGGGGGCTTGCGCGTGCGTACGATTCTTCCGGGGGCGGCGCGATAGAAAGTATGGATAGAACAAAAAGAGCAGGTGCGCGCGCACCCGCGACTGGCAAGTATCGGCATTATACTTCGTCCCAGCACGGCTGTGGGCTCGTAACTCCGCTCTGGATATGGCAACTGGTCGAGGTCTTCAACCAGCGGGCGCGCTGGCGTTGCGATGACCTGTCCGCCACTGCGGTACGCGATCCCCTGAATATCATGCCAGTCGTTGCCGGTGCTGATCGCATCAGCCAACTCAAGGAGTGTGGTCTCGCCTTCAAAGCGGACCACGCTATCCAGTTCCGGGACAAGTTCAAGAGTCTGGTGATAACTCAGGCTGGGGAAGTGGCCCCCCATCGTGAAATGACAATTGATACCGTGTGCGCGCAAGAGATAAAGCAACACGCCGTAGCGATCGATAAAAAACTGAAAGATCAGAGAAAACCCTATTACGACTGGGTTGATCTCCTGTACGATCTTTAGGATCTTTTCCGGCTCTTGCTCGATATCCACCACATGTACGGGGTAACCGTATTGGCGCAATACCGAAGTGAGATAACCGAGACCCAGATTTCCCTGGTTCTGGAAGCCGATGAGCATAACCGGACGCGAGGTGTCGCGTTCGCGCTCAGACTCCGCGGGACCATGCAAAATGCGTAGCGGAATAGGCTGGCGCAAATGTCCTCCTGAGCCAGTACCGCCTTAGCAACCACTTCCGTGAGCAAGTCAGTTACTAAGGCGTCTGTCGATTAATGAGAAGGTGGCGGTGCTCGCCTCTAACGGGCGCCTCGGAGAATCCCGTTAATGCGATCCTTGAATTGGTCCTTGGCTGATTCCAGTTCCTTCACAGTGCCGGGGTCTAAGAACCTCCGGAATATCGGCACCGGGTCTTTAATCCAATCTATTTTGAAGTTAAGAATACTGTTGAGTCCGGCTGGGGCTTTTCTTGTTCCGGCTTTCTTAGTTCCACCTTTTTTGGTTCCAGCTTTTTTGGTGCCTGCTTTCTTCGTTGCAGCTTTCTTCGGTGCCATTTTGGTCTCCTTGAGAGGGACGATTTTAGAATAGCGAGGACAGCAAATTTCGGTGCTGGTTAATATACAAGAAGAGTGAAACCTGTCAACAAGAAACATTGCATTTACGCTAATCTAAATTCTCTCTTCAATTTATCCGTTCGCCATTCATTCTATTGCTGGTTTTTTCGCTTACTCGTTATCACTGAAATATGGTGATCGCGAAAGCCGTAAACACAAGCAGGAAGAAAGGGAGGCAAAAAACAGAGCTTGTAGTCTTCTTCGCATGAAGTCACGTTCCTTAGTTGCGAAGCGAGTGAATCGGGGCAGGAATTCGACCACCACGTCGAATGAAGTCAGCAGAAGAAAACAAATTCACTGCCATGATGGGCGCGCTGCCCAGCAACCCGCCAAACTCAACCGTGTCGCCCACTTCCCTTCCCGGCACTGGAATGATTCGCACCGCGGTGGTTTTGTTATTCATCACACCGATAGCCATCTCATCAGCAATGATCGCGGCTATGGTTTCGGCTGAAGTCGAGCCAGGAACAGCCACCATGTCGATACCGACTGAACAGACGCTGGTCCATGCTTCGAGTTTATCCAGCGAGAGCGCACCAAGGCGGGCCGCCTCGATCATTCCCGCGTCCTCTGAAACTGGAATGAAAGCGCCGCTCATTCCGCCTACTGCTCCACTCGCCATCGCGCCACCCTTCTTGATCGCATCCGTAAGCAAAGCGAGCGCAGCAGTTGTGCCATGGGTGCCTGCCCTTTCGAATCCCATCCCTTCCAGGATGTTTGCGACTGAATCGCCCGGCACCGGCGTGGGCGCCAGTGATAGATCAATAATGCCGAAGGGGATTCCCAATCTTCGCGCCGCTTCTCGCCCCACCAACTCACCCGCACGCGATAGTTTGAATGAAAGCTTCTTGATAATCTCCGCCAGCTCCTGAAGGGGAAGATCCGACGCCGCATGCCTCACGGCGTAGTTAACAACGCCTGGACCAGATACGCCCACGTTGATGACGGCCTCAGGCTCCCCGACGCCGTGAAAAGCTCCCGCCATGAAGGGATTGTCTTCAACAGAGTTCGCAAAGCAGACAAACTTGGCGCAAGCGATTCCGCCTTCATTGCGGGTTCGCTCGGCTGCCTCCTTGATAATTATTCCGACCTGCCGCACCGCATCCATGTTGATACCGGCGCGTGTCGTTGCCACATTGACCGATGAACATAAACGTCTTGTAACGGAAAGTGCTTCGGGAATAGAGTCGAGAAACTCTCGTTCAGAATCGGTCGCCCCTTTGTGGACAAGCGCGGAATAACCGCCAACAAAATCCACGCCGACTGCGCCGGCAGCTTCGTCAATCGCGCGGGCCAGCGCGACGGGATCGCCAGTTGTACCTTCCGTAATCATTGACACCGGCGTAATGGCAATCCTCTTGTTTGCTATGCGAATTCCGAATTCATCACCTATCTGTGCCACAGTCTCAACCAGACGAGCGGCGAATCGTTGAATTTTTTCCGTTACACGTTCGGCAGTGCGCGCGATTGACTCACTTGCGCAATCTCGTAAGCTGAGGCCCAGCGTCACAGTGCGGACGTCAAGGTGCTCCATCTCTGTCATTGCGACAGTCTGGAGAATTTCTGCTTGCGAATATTCCATGTCAGCTAGTTTTAGACTTCGACGTTGGAGTGTTAACTGATCAATTTATTCAGAAATACGATTACCAGGAAGAGAACAAATAAAAAGGCAGCAACGAGGACAAAGCGCAGGCTGGGATCGTAGCCCGCCTCGTCCAGGACAACCGTGGAAATCTCACGCAACTTCTGCATGCGATGAATCACGTCCCCTTCGACATCTCGGGCTAGCGTGGTTGCACGTTGCATCCTGGCCCTGCCGCCTCCAGCTATAGCCCGGCCGTCAGTTGTTTTCTGCGGCCGGTTGGGAATGTCTTTCAATTTTGGATCCTTCAACTTTGGGTCTATTGAATTCTCTGCAACGGTGTCGAAGGGTTTTTTACCGGGCTGGACAGCCGGGCGCGTTGGGTCGGCCACATTTGCCGGATCTGGGACGGCTGGAACATCGACCAGGGGGGTCGTTACCACGGAGGTGGATGGCTGCGCCGTCCCGGTCTGTTGGGATAGCTGTTTACCACACTGTGGGCAAAAAGACGCCAGATCACGAATTGACGCGCCACACGACGGACAGCGTCGAGCAATTTCGGGTTCAGTCATGCGGGTAAATGGTAAATGGTAAATTGTAAATAGTCACTAGTCTTATTATTCAGTTCTGTCTTCATGGATTGCACCTGTCGGGTGCTCCGGTCTTTCTATTCACTATTCACCATTTACCATTTACTAGATTCGGTGCATGGCGTTGAAGAGATCTTCTCGCTGCGCGTAAATGCGCACACCCAATGCTTCTCCTTCGCGCCGGAGTCGGTCCTTCAATTCCGTCGAACTCTCTCGAGTGCGCGAAGTGTTGGCGATGATCACCATCGCAAACTTTCCCTGGACCACCGTCTGATTAATATCAACGATGCTGCATTCCGCTTCGGCAAGTATCTGAGTAACTCCCGCGACAATACCTGGGTGATCTACGCCGAATACTGATATGATCATTCTATCCGAAGAACCTTCTGATTGTACTGAGGGATAAGAAGCGCCGTTGGTGCCAAGGAAGGGTTGGACCTCGCGATAGAGCTCTGTGACTAATTGTTCGACTGTCTGTTCGTCGGCTGTTCCACCTAAACGGCTATAGACAGCCTTCGTCAGGCGATAAATCAGATCTTCATTCGACATTGCTTCGATTTTAGATTTGCGATTTCGGATTGGTTTTGCCGAGCCCGAAAAGTTGTTCTGAAGCGCGCGATGAATCGAAAATCCGCAATCCAAAATCTGAAATCGTCACCGCCTGCCGTTATCCCGCGCTAATTTCGCGGCAGCTTCGCGCATCTCTTCCGAAACCGAGTCTGTGATATCTACGCGATCCACTATCCCGACTACCGCAGCTTCTATTGCCATCTCCTGATTGCCAATAGCAGAGCGGGCGGCTTTTCCGAAAGCGCACATCACCATCTCACCGGTTCCGGCGCCGAGGCGATCCGCCACAATGACAATGTTCCGGGTTGGTTCCTTTTCAAGATCGAAAGGATGAACGACCAGGAATCTAACACCCTCAAGATCCGGGCTCTTCTTGGTGGACCAAACTGTGCCGACGACTTTTCCTAAAAACATGTTATTTGTCAGTGGTCAGTTGTCAGTAAGTAGCAACCACCGTCAGTCACAAACACTGACCACGGACGACGGACCACTGGCTGCCTTAAGTTTTAGCAAACACTTCGCCTGGTTCGCCGATGTCGCGCGCCGCTGGAGTGATAATGGTTTTCGCGTTGATATAAATCTTTTCACCCTTCTGAATCGCGCGCCGGACATCGTCTTCACTGACAAAGTCAACCGCCGCCTTTCCATTAGTGGCAGAAGAAAAAGTGTTCACTGGATTACCTGCTGACGAAGACAATCGAAGTCCCTTCGCCGGCTCTCTTACATTCTCCGAATCGCTATGTCCGCGAGCCGGCCCGGTATACATGCTTCCCGCTTCAACCTCGACGGGGGCGCGTGGGGGTTGTTGCGGAGACTGGTTTCTTCCTGCGGCTTCGCCTGGTCTTTCAGTAGGTGTTTCGGCTGGTCGCGTCGCTAAAAATCGATCGACTATGGCCGCGATCTCCTCACGGTTGATCTTTCCGGCAGCGGAACCAGCCGCAGCTTGCCGCTGTCGTTGTCGCTGGGGAGTGGTGAATGCCGCAGGCGTAGCGCGGTCGGCGACGGAGACTGGGGAGCCTGCGGAGACTGCCGGCCTCGCACTCTTCACTGGTCTTGTTTCAAAGGCCACCCGTTTGATATCGAGCAAATGCAGTGGCGAGACGTTATCCGAAGTTACATTACCACCCCAGGAACCGCAGCCCAGCGTCATCGATGGTGGCAGCGCCGTGGAAAAACCGATCGCGCCGTGGGTGGTTGGAGTATTGACTGTTATACGCGATGCGGGAATCTCGCTGCCAAAGCGAACGGCAGCCTCCCGCGAACGAGTATGAACACCGGCAGTGTGGCCCATGCCGCCATAGCGCAATACTTCATAGCTGCGCTCTGCCCCTCGGGCTATTCCATCGGCCACATAAAACGCGAGAATTGGAGACAACTTTTCCATCGAAAGCGGAAATTCACGTCCGACGCCGCTGACATCCGCCAGTAAGCACCGCGTCCCGGGAGGAACGCTTAATCCTGCCATCTTGGCAATTACTTCGACAGACCTACCCACGATCGCTGGGTTCAGCGAGCGCTGTGGCGTCGCTACAATCTTGCCCAACTGCTCGGCCTCAGACGCGGAAAGAAAATGCGCGCCCTGGGCTCTGAATTGATCGCGCACCGCCTTTTCAATCGGTGCGTCGCAAACCACAGCTTGCTCGGAAGCACAAATGGTTCCGTTATCGAAGCACTTTCCGGTCAGGATGTCCTGCACAGCTTTGGGAACGTCAGCCGTTTTTTCGATGAAAACGGGAACATTTCCCGGACCAACTCCGAATGCAGGCTTTCCGGAGGAGTAGGCAGCACGAACAAGGCCAATACCGCCGGTAGCAAGGATAACGGCGGTTTGTTTGTGCTTCATCAATGCTTCAGTGCCCTCGATCGTGGCGGTTGACATGCATCCAATCGCCCCCGCGGGCAAACCCTCTTTGACCGCGGCTTCCCGCATCACTCGTACGGTTTCATTGATGCACCGAGCAGCGGAAGGATGTGGCGAGAGAACAATCGCATTCCGGGATTTTATCGCGATCAAAACTTTGAATATCGCCGTTGAAGTGGGGTTGGTGGAGGGAATGATTGCGGCGACAACGCCGCGTGGGCTGGCAATTTCTACAACGTTTTTCGACTCCGAGACAACTCCGACTGTACGCAGACCGCGAAAGTAGTTCCAAACATCCTCGGCGGCAAAACGATTCTTCTCTTGTTTATCGACGGCAACTCCATAACCCGTTTCCTCTACCGCCATGGCACCCAGCCGTGCCGATTCACGCAGGGCCGCTTTAGACATGGTCTCGCAAATTCGATCGATCTTCGCCTGGTCGAAGCGAGCTATCTCAGCCTGGGCTTTGTAAGCACTCTCCACCAGGTCACGCGCTTGCTGTACTGATATAAGGTCCTTATCTGCGGACACGATGAACCTCCCGAGCCATTGCCGATTTCCAATTTCCGATTTCCGATTGGAACTAAATTTTGGGACTGCGTTTCAATAGGCAATTGGCAATCGGCAATCGAAAATCATCTGGCTCTTTCCTTGCTTCCTTCCCGCGCACCGGCCTGTAGCGAACGACCTTCGCCCTGCCCCAGTTGCCCTCGCGCGCCGCCTTGAAGGGAACGCTCGTCGGGACTCAACCCGGTTCGCCCGTCGACGGGTAGGACGCGCTCGACTTCGGCGTGTGGACGAGGAATCACGTGGACGCTGATCAACTCGCCAACGCGTCGCGCGGCCGCGGCCCCGGCATCGGTGGCTGCCTTAACTGCCCCAACGTCCCCGCGAACAAAGATCGTGACGTAACCGGCGCCGATATACTCTTTTCCTAATAGCTGAACATTCGCAGCTTTGACCATAGCATCAGCGGCTTCGACAGCTCCGACGAAACCTTTGGTCTCCACCATTCCGAGGGCTTCTAAAGGCATCTCATGTATCCTCACTTTTTATTGTTGTAGAAGTTAAAGTCGACTGATTCGGATATCGTCAACGTACCACCCTGCGTTACAAGAATCAAGAGACGCTCCTCTATCTGGCAGTAAAGTTTGACAGCGTTTAGCAACGCAGATATATTCGATACAGCAGTTAAGTTGATCTTGCACAGCGGGTTAATCGCTCCGAGTCCAGAAACAAGTTGCAGTTCACTCAACTGGTATCCAGCTGGGCTCAACATCCACCGAGGCAGCAAGCACAGAGAGGCTGACGCAAATTGGTGATGGCAGCGACGATCGGAGAACAGTTGCGGCTCGCGCGCGAAGGGCGTGGCATTGCACTGCGTGAGATTTCCGATCAGACCCGAATATCGATTCACTATCTCGAAGCAATTGAAACCAATGATTACAAACGCCTTCCGGGCGGCATCTTCAATCGCAGCTTCGTCAAAGCCTATGCGCGCTACGTAGGGTATGACGAGAAGCAGGCGGTGGAAGGTTACACGCGCCACATGCGTGACCAGGGGGATCCTGACGAAATCTCGAGCACTCCTTATCACTCGAAAGTCTATACGGATGCGCCCGCGACGAGATCTCCTATTTTGACCGTCGTGCTTGCGATTGTGATCCTGGCAATATTGACAGTTGTGGCACTAGCCGTTCTCCATTGGGTCCAGCAACGGTCTGCGGAACATAAATCTATTCGTCATGGAGCCATGACAACGATTGTCGGCCCTCGTAGGTTGATCAGATCTAACTTCGTCGTTGATCATTCTTATAATTGGAAAGCTGATTACGAACCGTTCTTGCAATAATAGGTTGCTGGGGGTTTGTGCGCGAGGCATAGTATACAAACGTGCGCGCGCTCGCCGACAAGGAAGTCTAGTTCGAAACTGCCCGCTGCGAAACGGCGGGCAGTTCTGTTGTTATCATCAAACTGCTTCAACTCATAACTAATCACCGAGGAGTAATAGAGCTCTTATGATCTCAGCTAATATCACAGAAGGGCTAACTTTTGACGATGTGCTCTTGGTCCCCGCTCGCTCCGACGTTCTGCCATCTGAAACTGACACTTCCACTCAATTCACGCGCAATATTCGACTGCAAATTCCTCTCTGCTCCGCTGCAATGGATACCGTGACCGAAGCGGCGCTGGCGATTGCAATTGCACAGCAGGGCGGCATCGGCGTAATTCACAAGAACCTCAGCATCGAACGCCAGGCGGAAGAGGTGGACAAGGTGAAGCGATCAGAATCGGGAATGATTGTTGACCCGGTCACCATCTTACCCACTAAACCCGTGCGGGAGGCGCTTCAGGTGATGGAGCGATTCCACATTAGCGGAGTGCCTGTAGTAGATGAAGATGGCCACCTCGTCGGCATTATCACAAATCGCGACTTGCGCTTTGAGACACGCTTCGAAATTCCGGTATCGGAAGTGATGACTAAGCAGCCTCTCGTCACTGTGCCGGTGGGCACTACGCTCGACCAGGCCAAGGCTGTACTGCAAAAACACAGGATCGAAAAATTGTTGGTCGTCGATGGAGACAAGCGCATCAAGGGCTTGATCACAGTCAAAGACATTCAAAAAGCAATCAAGTACCCAGCCGCGGCAAAGGACAACCTTGGCCGTTTGCGTGTAGCGGCGGCTATCGGGGCTACAGGCGATTTTCGCGAACGCGCCGGCGAGTTGGTAAAAGCGCGCGTTGATTGTCTGGTTATTGATACTGCTCACGGCCACTCATTACGCGTAATCGAAGCTGTGCGCGAGATCAAACGAAGACATGGTGACACTGACCTGATAGCGGGCAACGTGGGCACAACCGAAGGCGCGCAGGAATTAGCTGATGCAGGTGTGGACGCAATCAAGGTTGGCATTGGGCCTGGTTCGATCTGCACCACGCGCGTG
This sequence comes from Acidobacteriota bacterium, assembly GCA_030947265.1. Lineage (GTDB taxonomy): Bacteria > Acidobacteriota > Blastocatellia > Pyrinomonadales > Pyrinomonadaceae > PSRF01. Next base: position 4,921 of record JALYXE010000201.1, on the reverse strand, counting down.
GTTACGGGCGCAGGTGTGCCGCAGATAACTGCGATTCAATCTTGTGTCAAGGCTGCACGCACGACTGCTATTCCGGTCATAGCCGATGGAGGCGTGAAGTTTTCGGGTGATGTTGCCAAGGCCATTGCGGCGGGTGCAGATGTTGTAATGATCGGTTCACTTTTCGCGGGAACCGAGGAGGCGCCTGGAGAAGTAATACTGTTTCAGGGGCGTTCATTCAAAACCTATCGCGGCATGGGCTCGATTGGCGCCATGCGCGAAGGGTCGCGAGACAGGTATGCCCAGGAAATGGCCGAGAGCGAGTCGAAGCTGGTTCCCGAAGGGATCGAGGGCCGCGTTGCTTATAAAGGTACGATCGCCGAAATGACTACACAACTAGTCGGCGGCTTACGTTCCGGCATGGGCTACACCGGCTGTCGCTCAATCAAAGAGTTCCAGGAGAAAAGCCACTTTATACGAATCACCTCGGCCGGACTCCGCGAGTCGCACGTCCACGACGTGATCATCACGAAAGAAGCCCCGAACTATCGACTCGAATGAAACCCAACTACCGGCTGGCCGGTAAGCCGTAAGCCTGCCGATTCTATGGCCTAAACACATCTAAGCGCCGTCAGATCAACATCTCGCAGGTCCGACGTACGTGCCGGCTTGAAATAGAAGGGGCCGGCGAAATTCCAAGTATTCTCGTCAAACCCTCGTTGCGCCCCGCAATTGATGCAAACTCGATACGTTTCGCCTTGTCTCGAAAAGGGACGGCTCATCTCTTTATGTGGACAACCAAAAAGTCCGCTGAGCCAACGCCCCAATCCGAACTTTCCATCCGATACTTTTGTTTGCCCCCCGTTCGAATAGCGATCCAATGTTTCCATTACTGCTGACATAGTGCCTCCATTGCTCAAACGTTTAAATTTGTTGACCGGATACATAAGCGTTAGCAAATGGAATGCCTTAGGCCGTTAATGGAGGCTTTTGAACGTCTACTGAATGGATGGGAACGCTACATCTTCCCGTTCGGAATCGCACCTAAATTCGAGGAATTAATCATTTCCTTAAAGCCTGACGCATCCCGCTGAGGTCGGTTACCATCCATCCACCGTCCTAAGAGCCGGTCAGCCAAGCCTGACGCAATGCCTTCTGGTCCGGCGAGGCGTCCCTCTTTTCGTCTATTTTGTACTCAAAACGTTCAGGCGACCCGAGGACAATGTTTGTTTGAATGGTACGACGGTCGCGCTTCACAGAGACCGGCACGCGATCACCTTCCCTAAAACGACTTAGTGATACAAGCCAATTTTCCCGCGTAACAGCCTTGCGTCCGAGCGAGACGATCTCATCACCCGGCTGTAGGCCGGCATCCTCGGCGGGCGAACCGTTGCGCACCACCCCAATTGTGACGCTACCCCTCTTTTCCCAATCCACTCCGATGCCGGCATTAAAGGGCTCGCGAGCCTGAGCTCGAACCAGGCGCAAACCCATATAACCAAGGGCCTCGTCATAAGGTAGGATTTCTACGCCGCGAATGTAACGCCGAAAGAAATCGCTCAAGTCGTAACCCGCAACTTCAGAAGCGACGCGCTGAAAGTCTTCGGTGACGTAACCTCGCCCACGCAGGTAATAGGTTGCGTTCGGACTCTTGAGATAAAACTTGTCATACATGCGACGCATGACGTCGTCGAGCGACGCCTTCCCATTAGTTTTTCCGCGAATCATGAGGTCAAGGACCATTCCTATTAACTCGCCTTTGGGGTAGTAGCTGATCGAGGAGTTCGCTATATTCGTTCGCTGCGCGTGCGGAGCGTCGTCAAGAAATGGCGCGGAAAGCGACGAGTCTTCGGCACTCATCAGATGACTACCTGGAGCGTTTTCAATTCCCGTAATCGTTTCGCTTTCCCGCCGCAACAAGCGAGTGTCGTCCCAGACTCCTGCTCGACGAAGCATGACGTGTCCGTAGTAATTCGTAATGCCTTCCGCCACCCAAAGAGCGCGAGTGTTTAAGGGGCGGGTGAAGTCCCAGGGACCAAGCTCAACAGGACGGAGACGTTTGACGTTCCATACATGAAAAAACTCGTGAGCGACTGTGTCAAGCGTGTCTCCATAAACTCCTGCTTCCCCTAGTGCGCCGGGCTCAATAATCTGAGTCGAAGTTAGATGTTCCATGCCATCGCCCGAGCGATCATCGGCAGCGAAGTGAATCAGGAATGTATAGGAGTCAAACTCCGGCGGGCCCCACATTGCAGTCTCGGCGCGCACGATCTTTTCGATGTCGCGAACCAGCGTTGGCCGTTTTCCACCTTCATCGCCAAACGAATGAACGATGACATGGTATTGTTTGCCATCAACCTGAAATTCGTCGTGAGTCCAATCCGGCGAAATTTCCGTCGGGGTATCGATCATAATGTCGTAGTTGGGAAACTGCCATTCGCGCTGATCACTTTGCTCAATCCGGCCGTTGACGATCCTCCATCCCGCGGGCGGATCGATCACCAACTTAACCGGATCAGGCTTGTGATGGACCACGTACATAAAAACGCAACCACCGTTGTAGTTTGCATGGCGAGAATCAAGCTGAGAGAACGTGCCGGAAAGATCGTCCCCAAAAACTTTATAGTTCACTGTCAGGCTGCTGCTCCCCTCAGTGGCCACACTCCACGTTTGATCGTCCTTGCGCGTAACGAGCCGAGGCGTCATCTTGCATTTTGCGAGCGGCGGGCAGATCCCGGCCAACGCCTGAAACTCTTGAACGTTTTTGGCGAAGTCAAAAACGGCATAGCGACCGGGCGCCCACCTGGGCATTTGGAAGTCGAGCGATTCCACTCTTGAATCGCTTGGCAGTTCGATTTCCATGGAGACTTCAAAAAGATGCGACACAGGTCGAGACATCGAGAGCCGGTACGTAATCGATTGCAGCGGTTCTTCTCCCTGCGCGAATGCGGCGGCGCTCAATACAGCAAGCACGAATACAACTGACGCCAGGCGTCGAAGAAGAAGTTTTGCAGGACTTTGGTTCATAGGATGTGTCCCACTAGAAAAATCGATAAGCATCACAGCTGGGGATGCAAGCGCGGATTATGTTGTTTTTCCGGAAAGACTGTCAAAGAATGCTTGAATGAGGAAATGCAAATCTTGAGTCTTTCGAGATGGGGCTTCGGGCGAGGCTCGCCACCACAATACAGAACCGTTGGCGGTAGCCTATGGATGCTGCCAATCATTATTTCCTTCTTCCAAATTTGCGTGGAAAACTGAGCATCTTCCAGATTTAATCGAGTGCTGGCATCCATTGGCTACCGCCAACGGTTCTGTATTGTGGTGGCGATGCAGGGTCCATTTCCTTCAGCAACGTGACTTTCGACACAGCCTCCATGGCCTTTCCGTCTCGCTCCCCTGATTTCGAGGCTGCGCCTCTTGTTAGTGGGTCAGTTTGATGTCCGATAAGCTTTATTAGCTTGTCGTAACGCCGCGACAAACTAAAGTTTATCGGACATTTGCATCCGAACTGACCCACTACCCGCCTCTTGTCCAGTGCCAAATGAATAGTCAGTTCCTCTATACTTGCATAGTAAATAAACGGTCACCAAAGGCCAAAGCATGACATTAACAGAACGCCTTTACTACAACGATTCTCATCTGATCGAGTTTGAAGCGCAGGTCACGGACAAAACTGAGCGCGTCAGTGGATGGACCGCCGTGACGCTCAATCGCACTGCGTTTTACCCCAAAGGGGGAGGGCAACCAAGCGACACCGGAATACTAAGCGGTGCGCGGGTGCTCGAGTGTATTGATTCGGAGGAAAACGGCGTATTGCATGTCATCCAGGGACGGGCTCCCGAAATTGGGGCAACGGTTAAAGGACGAATCGATTGGCCGCGCCGCCTCGATCACATTCAGCAACACACTGGTCAACATATTCTCTCGCAAGCTTTCGTAACTCTTTTCAATGCGCCAACCCGAGGTTTTCGAGTGTTGGGTGAGGCTTGCGAGATCGATGTTGAGATGAATAATCCAACCAATGAAGTGATCGAAAGAGCAGTTGAGCTGGCCAACAACGTGATCTGGGAAGACCGTCAGATTACTATCAAAAGTGTCACGCCTGAAGAAGCTCGTCAACTGCCGCTGCCAAAAGAACCTTCGCGCGACGGTGAATTAAGAGTAATCGAAATCGAAGGCTTTGATTTGACTCCATGCGGCGGCACCCATGCTTATCGGACCGGCGAAGTAGGCATGATTGTCATGCGCAGCTGGGAACGCGCCAAAGGGCTAACGCGGATTGAATTCCTTGCCGGTGGCCGCGCGCTCGCGGACTACCGCCGGGCGAACAAGACCGCACGCGAGGTTGCCGGCCTTTTTAGCGGGGCCCGTGATGATGCCACAAAACTAGCCGCGCGCATGTTTGAAGAAAATAAGGAACTGTACCGGCGCATGCGGGCTTTGGAAGAAGTTTCGTCGCATGCAGAAGCCGCCGAATTGTTTGCCCTCACCTCACCGAACGCCGCGGGCAAGCATATCATCACTAAGATTTTTGACAACCGCGATGCTGAGTCGCTGAAACGTCTGGCGCTGACATTGATAAGCCATCCAAATACCATTGCCTTACTTGGCTCGTATGAGAAAGAAGCAGCGCGACTCGTGTTCGCTAGATCCTCCGACGCAACTGGCGATATGAATGCATTCATGCGAGATGCGTGCGCGATGCTCGAGGGTCGCGGCGGCGGCAAGTCTGACCTGGCGCAGGGCGGCGGAAAAAATGTTGAGAAGCTGGCTGAGGCGATCGATGTCACGAAAAGGAATTTTTCTGAGGATTAGGAGCCTTCATTCCATCTTTTCATCTAGGCTTCCGCCGAATGAATTACAGCCCTCTGCGAAATCGCAGTCAGGAAGAAACTATGAAAGCCGGGTCTCCCCGGAGTGGTCTAAAATGTTGGTGAAA
>JALYXE010000193.1 GCA_030947265.1 Acidobacteriota bacterium | reverse complement strand
CCATCAGATACGCCGGTGAAAGTTTTGTCCGGGGGTGAACGTCGCCGAGTTGCGTTGTGCCGCCTGCTATTGCAAAAACCCGATATCCTTCTCCTGGATGAGCCAACCAATCACCTTGATGCAGAATCGGTCGCGTGGTTGGAACATCACCTTCAGAGTTACGCGGGAACGATCATCGCGGTGACTCATGATAGATACTTTCTCGATAACGTGGCTGGGTGGATTTTGGAACTTGATCGCGGTGCGGGCATTCCCTGGAAGGGAAATTACACGTCGTGGCTGGAACAGAAACAGGAGCGGCTCCGTCGCGAGGAGAAAACTGAAAGCGAACGGCAGAAGACTCTGCAGCGCGAACTCGAATGGATTCGCATGTCGCCGAAAGCGCGACGAGCGAAGGGTAAGGCTCGAATTAACGCTTATGAAGAGCTTCTGGGCCAACAGTCTGACAAGCGTCGCGAAGATTTGGAGATTCACATTCCCGCCGGCCCAAGGCTGGGCAACGTGGTAGTTGAAGCCAAGGCGGTCAGCAAAGGTTACGGAGATAATCTCCTTGTTGAGGACATGAGTTTTAACCTTCCTCCGGGCGGCATTATCGGCGTCATCGGTCCGAATGGCGCCGGAAAGACGACGTTGTTTCGCATGATCACCGGGCAGGAGCAACCAGACACGGGAACGATTCGCACCGGTGAAACGGCTGTACTGGCTTACGTCGATCAGAGCCGCACACTCGATCCTGAGAAATCAATCTGGGAAGAGATCTCGGGCGGCACGGATCTCTTGATGCTGGGCAAGCGCGAGATGAACTCGCGTGCCTACGTGGGGCGATTCAACTTCTCCGGCTCAGATCAACAGAAGAAGGTCGGTATGTTGTCGGGTGGTGAAAGGAATCGAGTACATCTGGCAAAAATGTTGAAAGAGGGGGCCAATGTCTTGCTCTTGGACGAGCCCACGAACGATCTGGATGTAAACACATTGCGCGCGCTCGAAGAGGCATTGGAAAACTTCGCAGGTTGCGCGGTTGTGATTTCCCACGACCGTTGGTTTTTGGATCGAATAGCCACGCACATTCTTGCTTTTGAAGGTGACAGCAAGGTGGTTTGGTTTGACGGCAACTATTCTGACTACGAAGCCGATCGAAAGGCGCGGCTGGGTGCTGCAGCGGATCAACCACATCGGCTTAAGTATCGGCAGCTAACTCGTGGGTGAAAGAATCATCCACAGATTACGCAGATTACAGAACGCGAAAAGCCATTTAAGGTACTTGGCACGCATCTGCTGTGGAACTTTTTCTGGTCGTTTGAATCGGCGGAATCTGTGTAATCTGTGGAAAGTCTTTGATTTTCGGATTGGGGATCTCATCATCGATATAGAAAAAAAGAAAGGCAAAAAATGAGCGACCAGGAAATTCCACAAGAGGTCCAACGAAAAGTCCAGGCTAAACCAATCAAACGAACTTCGTTTATGCAGCGCGTTGGCATCTACGCTCTAGTGCTGCTCGTAGTTTTTCTGCTGGGCTTCGTTCCCATGTGGCTCAAGAATCGGCAATGCGCCAGTAGTCTGGCTGAGGCAGAACATCAATTAGTCCTTGTCAGAATGCAGAGTAATCTCGCGTCAGCGGCACTTGATGCACGGCGCGGCGATTATGAGCCCGCCCGCCAGGCCGCCAGTCAATTCTTTACCGCGCTGCAAGCGGAAACTGATATTGCGGATGCTTCTAACTTTACGCCTTCGCAAAAAGCGGGAGTGCGGCCTCTTGCTACGCGACGAGATGAAATCATCACGTTGCTCGCGCGAGGCGATCCCGCCTCCGCGGATCGATTGTCCGATTTGTATGCTGCATATCGAAAAGTCATGAGTAGTTGACTTGGGAGCGGTCCTTCCGCTTGACAGAAAACAATGCAATCCAAGGTCATTCAAGGCGCTGGTCTCGCATTAACTGTAGCGTACGCCTCGTTCATCATTTGGATCTACGCAACAGAGCCGCGTACGTTTAAGGAGGTGGCCACCGGCGCAGAAGTCGCTACCGGAACTTACCAGATAAACCAGGAGAAGTTTAATTCCGCGCTTGCCCTGTTCCGGCGCGAACAGTTTCGCGCCGCGCGAGACGAATGGCAGCGCGCCGATCCCGCGCAAGGCGATGCGCGAACGCAGTTTTACATTGCCTACTCGTTTTATCGCGAAGGCTGGGGTCGCGTTTACTACGACCAGGATTTATTTAAGCAAGGCTTAGAAGCCGTCAGCCGCGCCATCACCCTCGCCCCAAATGGTCCGCTTACCGTCGATGATCCGGACCTTCATATGCACGCGGCTGCCGAGCTGAAAACAGAATTGGAACAGGGCACAGAAAGAAGCTGGAGCGACGTCAATCCACTCAAGGTCCTACGCACGCGGAAGTGAACAAGAATGCTGATTCCGGATTGCGGATTGCGGATTTGAAGAACAGCAGAGTTCATCAAGCGATGGGTGTAAGTTGATAAAAACGATGACCGCGAGTAATCGCTCAAGAAATCATGCGTTCTTAAGTTTCGGAGTATTGCCACTCCTCTTTTTGACGGTGGCGCTGCTGGGCGGGCTGCGTATAAATGCTGAGGACCATGCTTTTATCTTTGTTGCGCCGCCACTCGTAACTCTTGTGCTCGCGGTATTATTGATGCTGCTCTTTGTAAGGGGTCGGCTGGTTGAGTTACACCGATGGGTTGCCAGCGCTCATCCGCCTCTCAGCAATGTCTCGCACATCTGGTTGTTACTCACACTCTTTTTCGCGTCGGCTCAAGCATTCAACTCGGTGCTTCCAGAGCGCGGGCTGCTCCATTGGTTATTCTCATTCTTTTTTCTATGGACGCTCTGGAACAATCAGTTCTCATCGTTTGATGCTCGCAGATTATTGCGGAGCCTCGCGGTTCTCTTCGGTACGGCGTTCGCGCTCAAACATATGCTGCTGGCGAGTCTCTACAGCTCTGATGGCGGGTGGCTGAAGCGGCTGGCGGGAGCGCTGTTACAGGGTGTATCGCTCGGCACACTTGATGCACCGGCCTTCGCGCCGGCCACGGGCTACATCTCTTTCTTCACGCTTGCGCTTTACGTCGCTGGATTGTTCCTGCTCACCTTTGCATGGGATAGCGAGAAAAGCGAGACTGGCTATCTTCTGGAATCTGGGGCCGATCGGAATCAATTAGCCTCACGCGAAGTAATCCTGGAAGGCGGCGGGGGTCGGACGGGTATGGAGGTTGACAAGCGGAGCGCTGCTATCCCTTCTCCATCTGATCGTTAATAGATTGCAAGGCGCGTTCGAGCATCGTGCGGTGGGCCGGGTTGGTAGCACCGGCCAGTTGACTCATGATGCGCGAACGGGAGAGTCGTAGCGATTCAAACTTTGCGCTTCGGGCGCGCTCTTCAACCGAGGAAGTGCCCCGATTTGCCCGGGCGTCCGCTGCCGCCTGTTGTCGTTCGAAGACTTCTTCCATCTTGCCGGCCAAATCATCTCCATCCCATCCCATGAATCCACCTCCTGCAAGTTTGGTTTATGTTAACACCTATCTCACCAACCAAACTAACAGTTTGGGTTACAAGATCCGAAATCATGACACCGCGCTTGCTCTTTGAGCATTCTGCTGAGACGATTATCGAACCACAACAACTATGAGCACAACGATAAAGAAGGAAAAAAAGCGTATTGCGCCCGCAGACGCATGGCGTGACGCACGAGAACTGATTTGGTCTCATCGCCATCGGCTGGCGTTAGGCATGTTGCTCATGATTATCAACCGGCTCGCGGGCCTGGTCCTGCCTGCCAGCTCAAAGTATGTCATCGACGACGTAATCATCAAGCATCGCAGCGAACTGTTGATACCTTTGGCGCTGGCGGCGGGCACGGCCACGGTAATTCAGGCATTTAGCTCCTTCGCCCTCGCGCAGGTCCTGGGCGTGGCCGCTCAGCGTGCTATCACCGAAATGCGCAAGAGCGTGCAGGAACACGTGACGCGGCTACCCATTAGATATTTCGACTCAACCCAGACTGGCATACTCATCTCGCGCATCATGACTGACGCGGAGGGCATTCGAAATCTCGTCGGTACTGGACTGGTTCAACTGGTTGGCGGTCTGGTAACGGCGGTGATCGCTCTCAGCGTGCTTTTTTATCTTAACTGGCGGCTGACGTCGATCACTCTTCTGGCGCTCGCAGTTTTTGGGAGTGTCATGGCGCTGGCTTTTAATAAACTGAGACCGCTGTTCCGTGAACGCGGCAAAATCAATGCGGAAGTTACCGGCCGTCTAACTGAGTCGCTGGGAGGGATTCGCATCGTCAAAGCCTACGCGGCGGAGAAACGTGAGGAACTGGTT
>JALYXE010000163.1 GCA_030947265.1 Acidobacteriota bacterium | reverse complement strand
CATTAGCACTCTACCGTCTGCGCTGGCGGCATTCGTAATGTACTTGCCGGATGGCATTGACTCACCGCCAACAACAAATTCGAACGGAATGTTGGCGATAACGCTATTTGACGATTGGGCGTTGGCTGAGACGACAGCGGTGGCAAGTGCCAGCGCAACTATGAGTGCCAACATTGTGAAAGCTTTAAGAATTTCTTTTTTCATATTTCCTCCTCGTGCCTCTCGGACACTGGTCGATTCAAATCGACCTCGACTTTGTAGTAAGCGGGTAATCCCTGGGGGATTGCTTCTTACCTGTAATAGCTCCACCCGTTTTCAAATGTTCAAGTCTGGGGAGCTATCCCGGTCCATTGCCATTCTCGTGCCGCAGGTTTGCGGGCGAGCCACCGAGCCTGGCTAATGACAATAACGTCAGCAGTTCTCGGCGATTAGCGTCATGGGTATGTGTGAAAGATTGCTGGTAACGAAGGAACAGAGCGATTGAATGCCTATCCTTTTAGATAGGCTTGATATCTGTTTAGATAGTTTCTTGTACTAGGCGGTCTTCAATGATCGGGGCAGTAGCCCGAACCGTCAGGGAGGGCGTCGGCCACTCACGTCGTATCAATCAGCTAGCGTGCCCGTGGGCGACGGCGCCCTCCCTAATGGTCAGGGCTACTGCCCCGCTCCAACGTTGTCCCTCACGGTCGGGGCTGCTGCACCGGATCGGATGCACGAAGTCCGCGACCGGTCTATTGCGGGCTATGTGATGGACGCGTAAACTGAGTGCTCAATAAACCTAAAGCTCACACGACTTGGATGAACCCGCGACTCACAGCCATTGCCGGAAGACTTAAGGGCAGTGTTTTCTCCATCGAAAACCTACCGGTTGTCATTGGGCGCGACACAACTGCCACGCTTTGCATTGCAGATGCTTCTGTTTCCCGCCGTCATTCGCGAATTGAAAGCGAAAAAGAACAGTTTGTGATTCTCGATCTCGAGAGTCTCAACGGCACATTCATAAATGACGTACCGGTGAAAAGGCGCACTCTTCAACATGGTGACCGCGTTCGAATCGGTGATTCGCAGTTTCTTTTCCTGATGCACGAGGGCGACGTTTCCTCAAAATCGAGCGAGGTCCAGTTTGATGATCGTCAAATTGTCAGTGGATCTACTTTGCAGGTGGGGTTCAACGACGCACTTTATCTGATGGCCCGCGACTTGAGCGCGTTGATGAAAGTCAGCACGACGATCAACGCCATTCGCGGCATGGAAGAACTACAAAAGACTTTGCTCGAACTGCTTTTTGAAGTCGTGCCCGCGGAAAAGGGGGCGATTCTTCTCATCGATGGTGGTCACGAGGAAGGAGATTCGGATTTTACTTCAGTTTTTGCGTTGGACCGCCGACGTGGGAGAGACGAGTCGATCAAAGTAAGCCGAACAATTACGAAGTCGGTTTTGCACCGGGGCGAAGCGCTTTTGATCACCAATCAAAAAGACGAGAAGGAGTTTGAGCCTTCGGACAGTTTGGTGACGGATCGGCCCGGCTCAGTTTTGTGCGTGCCCCTAATTATGCTGGATCGCACGCTGGGGGTGATTTATCTCGACACGAGGGACCCGAACACTTTTTTTGACAAAGACCATCTGCAACTGGTGTCGGCGATTTCGGCGATCACCGCCGTGGCGATGGAAAACGCACGTCACATCGAATGGCTCGTAAACGAAAACCAAAGACTGCTCGCCGACTTCAACATCGAGCACAACATGGTGGGCGAGAGCCAGCCCGTCCGTGAGGTGCTGCAATTCATTTCTAAAGTTGCGCCCACAGATTCCACTGTGCTGCTTTCGGGAGAAAGCGGCACGGGTAAAGAGCTTGCGGCCAGGGCTATTCATCAAAACAGTAAACGTGCAAATAAGCCTTTCATGGCGGTCAATTGTGCGGCTCTTGCGGAATCACTTCTCGAGAGCGAACTATTCGGCCACGAAAAAGGATCGTTCACCGGCGCACTGGCTCAAAAGAAGGGCCGGCTTGAAATTGCTGACGGCGGTACCGTGTTTCTGGATGAAATCGGTGAACTTTCGCCTGCACTACAAGTGAAACTTCTGCGCGTCTTGCAGGAACGCGAGTTTGAGCGGGTGGGCGGAACGCGAACTATCAAAGTTGATATTCGGCTCATCACCGCAACTAATAAAGATCTTGAAAAGGCTGTCAACGAAGGAACGTTTCGTCAGGATCTTTACTTCCGGCTCAATGTGGTTGGTTTGGAAATGCCCCCGCTGCGAGATCGCCAGGAAGATATTCCCCTTTTAGCCAATTATTTCGCCGCAAAGTACAGCGAGAAATGCAATCGACGCATAACAGGAATTTCAGCGGAAGCCCAGGCACGCTTGCTGGGTTACGACTGGCCCGGCAATGTACGCGAACTGGAAAACGCTATGGAGCGGGCCGCAGTGTTGGGCACAACCGAACACATTCTTCTTGAGGACTTGCCCGAATCCCTCCTCGAATCCCAACCTCCCGCCGCAGCACCAGCGACGAGGTATCATGAGGCGGTGGCCCAAACGAAGAAACAGATCATTCTAAGCGCAATGCAGCAGGCAAAGGGGAGTTACACTGAAGCCGCAAAACTTTTGGGCGTTCATCCAAACTATTTGCATCGCTTGATAAGAAACCTGGATCTTAAGGACCAATTAAAGAGATAGGAACGACATCCGCAGATTACACAGGTTACTCATCGGGAAAATCAAAGAGACTCAGCCACGACGATCAGTAGAACTAAAGCGTACACCCCGTTTCAAACTCATGCTTTCGTTGCAGTCCAACACTATTGTGGCTTTGAAATCTGCGTAATCTGCGGATAGCTAGAGGAGGTATGAATGCCCGTTAGTCCGACCGAGCAAGAGTTTTCGCAGTACTTGAACACAAAGTTCCATGTCCAGCTTGAGGCCGGGCCGCAAATTGAACTTGAGTTAGTGGAAGTGAAAGGGTACCTGAACAAGCCCCACGAACAGCGCGGCATGGAGAGGTTCTCTCTTTTCTTCAGCGGGCCTCGAGATCCGCACCTTCCCCAGGGAACTTACACTCTCGTACGTGAGCAGACGGATAAGTTTGAAATCTTTCTAGTGCCCATCGCCCAAAACGAGCACGGGTTCCGCTACGAGGCCGTCTTCAACTACTTCAAATAACAATGCGC
>JALYXE010000140.1 GCA_030947265.1 Acidobacteriota bacterium | reverse complement strand
TTCCGGTTGGTCGCAGTTCGCACCGCGGGAGTGATTGGTTGTGCTGAACGCGCCTGGACACGGAAGTTGCCCTCGAGTCCCCACGGCATTTCAACAAACGTGAAGAAGTTGAACTTGTGTCGAATGTCGCGATCAGAGAGAGCATAGTCCAGTTGCAGGTTGTTGAGATCAAATGAACGATCCGTGAAGGGGTCGCGCTCGTTTGAATCGTCGTCTTTGTCTTTCGAGAGTACGTAATTCCATTCAAACTGATATCGTCTGCTGAAGCGCTTCCTCATGCCGACGGTGAAGCCATTGTATAGCGATTTGCCCACGGCGGACGTTACAAACACATCGCCCAGTTGTGGAGCGAAAATGCCCAGGCGACCCAGATTCAAAAAGCGAGTGAGATGCACGGCCTTGGAATGTGTGAAGTCAAGATACAAGGACAAGTCTGTCGCGATCTGCTGCTCGAAAGCCACGTTCGCCGTATAAATTCGCGGATTGGCGTAGTCTTTGCTGAAAACGCGCACACCGCTGAAGCACGGGAATGGGTTTCCCAGGCAGGAGCTAGCCGTCGGTGTCACCAAACCCGGCCAGGTCGGACGAATGGTTGGATTCGCAAATAATCCGCCGGCAATGGTCTGTTGTTGCACACCATTGGTTGTAATCGATCCAACCTGCGACAACATATTCTGTCGCGCGTAGTAAATGCCGTAGCTTCCTCGCAGGACGGAGGCACCCTTTTTGGAAATATCCCAGGCGAATCCAACCCGCGGCTGAAACTCTTTCTTTGGGCTGTGCAGTGTGCCGTCAGAAGGAAACCGTGGATTGCCCAGGGCAAATCCGTAAGCCGTTTGCGCGGGAGGGACCGTCACCTTGGGAAAGATCTGAGCTTCCCACCGCAGGCCATAGTTTAGTGTAAAGGTTGGTCTGATCTGCCATTTGTCCTGGGCAAACAGCGCATAGTCCTCGTTCTTGATGGTGGATGCACCCGCTGCATCGGTAGCCGGCCCATTTGGCCCTGCGCCCTGGAGGAATAGCAGAAGCGGAGTAATTGCACCCGCGCAACCTTCACCCGCAAGACTGGTCCAGCTGCCATTTGGACATTGACCTGCATCCGGCCCGAAACCTGCGCCAAGCGAGGCTGGTGACGCGTAACGTAAGAAGCCTGCCACAGTGTTAAAAAGATACCGACCCGTGAAAAAGCCTCTGAACACCTGGCTGTTTAGCGTGTGTATCCACTCGCCTCCGAGCTTGACTGTGTGGTTGCCGGAAAGAATCGAGAAATTGTCCTTCGCATCGGTGCGCCAGATCAGCTCGTCAACCGTCGGCTGCAGGAAAAATGGATTACCAAAGCGGAACGAAAGTTCAGATGGATTGAAGCCCCCGCCTGCGCCCGTATCAGCAGGAATGTTTGAAGGGATGGCCGAACGAGGTCGCAGCTCACGTGTATACGAGAAGTGGGCTTCGTTGAGTCTGGTCGGCGAAAGTGTCGTGAAGAGGTTAAAATTTACATTGTTAATTTTAGAAGGGCCTTCGATGCCGTTGGCGGAGTTACCGTAGGTAGGGACGTCGAACGTCTGGTTTGTGTTTTTCGAATAATCGAAGTTGTATGAGATGGCTAGCTGGTTCGAGGTGTTAAGGTTCCAATCCGTCTTGCCAAGGAACGAATAATTTCTGATGGGATGTTTTACCGGCAACCCTTCGTCCTGATTTCTGCTGGCCTTAATAAAGTTGATCAGGGCCAGCCGCTGACAGTCGGGGTTCGCGTTGATCAAGGCCTCATTGGCTGTGATTGTTGGGGCAGCGACGGGACAGGGAGTCCCAATGAGGTCGCTAAGGTTGGCACGGGTCAAATTTTCGCGAATGCCCTCCAGCGCAAAAAAGAAGAAGGCCTTGCTCCTGCGAATTGGCCCACCAACGGTGCCGCCAAATTGCTCGCGGCGAAAATCTTTGAGGGGTTTACCATCTGACGTGTTTGCACTCAGCGCTTCGAGGCGCTGGAAATGAAACAAGCTGCCATGAACTTCATTTGTGCCCGACTTGCTGATAACATTAATGACACCGCCCGCTGTGCGACCGAACTCAGCGCTGGCACCAGTAGCTACTACCTGGAACTCTTTAACAGCCTCCAATGTGATATCGATGGCCGCGCGCTGTCCACCCAGT
>JALYXE010000109.1 GCA_030947265.1 Acidobacteriota bacterium | reverse complement strand
TGCCGCCTTCAGGCGGTTAGCCCGGTGGGCCAATAGGCCAGCCGTTTTACGGCTGGTTAGCCCGACAATGAGCATTTTCGAGGCCGCTTCTGCGGCCTTCTGTGTCAAGCGCTAAGGTAAACGCCATTGAAACGGCCTGAACAATCCGATGGCAGACTTGACCAGCCGTAAAACGGCTGGCCTATTGGCCCACCGGGCTAACCGCCTGAAGGCGGCAATAAATCTTTCGAACCCGGAGGTCGAGGCGTTTTTGGTTCCGGCTCTAACGGCCCCGGCGAAAACCAGATTGTTAAGGGAAAGAACTCTACGGTTTTTTGCGCTCGGCTGCTGCAGATTTCTTTGCGCAGTTTCCGGCTCAAGTAATTGTCATGATGCCTTGCACAACTCTTATTTTCCGATGTAGGCTTCGCTTCGTTTTTTTGAAGCTGTGCCACCGCTGATGAACCTCATCGAGCGAGGTCCTGATCGGGACAGCCCCGCTGGGGTGGCAACTCCCCATTCATAACTGCCTTATATGATGTCCACACCCACCCCCATGCTGCGGCAGTATCAGGAGTTGAAGCAGCAACATCCTGGGACGCTTCTATTTTTTCGTCTGGGCGACTTTTATGAACTTTTTTTCGAGGATGCTGTAGTTGGATCCCGGGAGCTGCAAATAACGCTGACCGCTCGCCACAAGGAGCGGGGCGAACCGATACCGATGTGCGGCGTTCCTCACCACTCGGCGGCAAATTATATTGCCCGTTTGGTGCGCAAAGGTTATCGCGTAGCTATTTGCGAGCAGACTGAAGATCCTTCTAAGACGAAGAAGCTTGTCCGGCGTGAAGTTGTCAGGATTGTAACTCCGGGCACGCCCCTCGACCCTCAACTGCTTGACGCTCGCGAAGCAGTCTTCCTGGCCGCCGTTTGCAGCTCAGGCGAAACAGTCGGCGCGGCGTTTCTCGATATCTCCACCGGAGAGTTTCGGGCAACTCAGGAGAGCGGACGGAACGCATGGGAGAAGATCCGTGCCGACCTCGAATCGTATGCCCCGCGCGAGCTGCTATTCCCTGCTTCGCTTGCTCCATTGCTAAAGGCCGGGCTGTCGGGAAAAGTGCAAACAACCCCGCTGCCGCTCCAACACGGTAACAACGAGCCTCAGGCCGACGAACCTAGGCCGCTTCCATCCTTCCGTGGTTCGGCGAATGATCATTTGATGGATGCAGCTTTGACACCATTGGATGATTGGCTGTGGCAAAAAGAGGACTGTGCGGATCTGTTGCTAAATCACTTTGGTGCACGCTCGCTTGAAGGCTATGGAATTGAGCGCAAGGACGAGGCGGTGCGCGCGGCTGGGGCCTGTCTGCGTTATGCCCAGGAGACACAACGGGCCGCTGCTGCGCATGTTACTGATCTGGTGTATTTCGCGCCGCAGGATCATCTCGTCCTGGATAATGTAACCGTTCGGAATCTCGAACTCGTTGAGTCGTTGGGGGGAGCCAGCGACCGCACTCTTCTGAGGGTTATCGATGAAACTGTAACCGGAATGGGCGCGAGGCTGCTGCGTTCGTGGATGCTCAGACCCTGTATAAAGCGCGGCGAAGTCGAAGCAAGGCTTGCGGCCGTCCAGGATTTAGTTGCTTCACAGATAAGCAGAGACAACCTCCGTACGTTACTTAAAGAAGTTTCCGATCTTGAACGCTTAATTGGACGCATAAGTTTTGGCTCCGCAACGCCTCGAGATTTGAATGCGATCTTGCGCTCGCTCAACCAGGTTCCCGCAATTCGCGAAAATCTGGCAGCTATGCCGTCGTCGCTTCTGCAAATTTTGTCGGAAACCTGCGACGACGTTCCGGAGGTCTGCATCTTGCTGGCAAAAGCCATTAGCGACGATCCTCCCGCAAAGATAAGCGAAGGCGACACGATTCGATACGGCTATTCAACAGAGCTTGACGAGTTGCGTTCAATAAGTCAAAACGCCAAACAGATCATTGCCACACTTGAAGCCACAGAGCGCACTCGTAGCGGCATTGGTAACCTGCGAATAAAATTCAATGGCGTCTTCGGTTACTTCATTGAAGTGTCCAGGGCAAATGCGGCTCGCGTACCTCCGGAATACGAACGAAGACAAACACTGACCAATTCAGAACGTTTCACCACCGCCGAGCTGCGTGATTGGGAGAAAAAAGTCCTCGGCGCCGAAGAGCGCATCATTCACATGGAGGCCGAGCTCTTTAACGACGTCTGCCGACAGGTTGCGGCGAAAACGAAACGAATCCAGGCAACCGCTAGAGCGCTGGCTGCTCTTGACGCGCTGGCTTCGCTCGGGGAAACGGCAGCTCGGCGTCGTTACGTTCGACCGCTAATGCATGACGGCGATGAGATTGAGATCCTGCAAGCCAGACATCCGGTGATTGAAGTTTTCAATGAAGATCCTTTTGTTCCAAATAGCGTCTACCTGAATAACTCCACTGACAGGTTACTTATAATCACTGGTCCAAACATGGGCGGTAAGAGCACCGTGCTGCGGCAAACGGCCATCGTTTGCATCCTCGCTCAGATGGGCAGTTTCGTTCCGGCAGATAAGGCTCGTTTGCCATTAGTCGATCGTGTCTGGACGCGCGTTGGCGCTTCAGACGATCTAACGCGCGGGCGCTCGACCTTCATGGTTGAGATGACAGAAACGGCCGCTATTCTCCACAGTGCCACCGCGCGGTCTTTAGTGTTGCTTGATGAGATTGGACGAGGTACCGCTACCTTTGATGGACTCTCAATCGCCTGGGCGGTTGCTGAATACCTCCACGATTCGCCTGAGCATGCTGCGAAGACCCTTTTTGCTACTCACTATCATGAATTAACTGAACTCGCCGAGCGATTGCCAGGTGCACAGAATTACCAGATCACGGCAACGGAGCGCGAAGGCGAAGTTGTCTTTTTGCATCGGCTGGAGCGAGGTCGTGCTTCCAAGTCTTACGGGATACAGGTGGCGCGATTGGCAGGCTTGCCTCCGGCTGTGCTCGCGAATGCGCGTGAAGTACTGGCGCGCCTCGAGCGGTATGAGTTGGAGGTCTTCGCTGAAGAGGATGCTATTGCAGCGCAGGCTGCAGTCAGAACTGCTGAGGCTCGCGAGGCCGTCCAGGCGCGAGGCGCGGCAGCGAGTTCCAGCGATTCCTCATCGAGTTCGCTTGCTGGCGGTGAAGCCCTGGAAGTGGCGGCGCGACGGGCCGGACGAAGAAGAGCCATCGCTCAGGCTTCGTTGTTTGATTTGGCAAATCAAAAAGTGGTTGAAGAGATCCGCAACGTCGATCCGGACACGCTGTCGCCGGAAGAGGCAAAAGAGCTGCTACGCAAACTACGCAAGCAGATGATGTGAATAATAATTAGCCGCGGATTTACGCAGATAAACGCGGATCAGAAAGGGAAATAGAAACAATACCAAAAAGGAGGACGCTTGAGTACCGTTTGGTCAATTTGAGTTTCGCTCTATTGCTCAAGAGTTCTCGCTTTCTCAATAATTCTTCCTTTAATCGGATTTGTTTCTTGTTTCTCTTTCTGATCCGCGTTTATCTGCGTAAATCCGCGGCTGCTTATTGCAACTAATT
>JALYXE010000072.1 GCA_030947265.1 Acidobacteriota bacterium | reverse complement strand
CGTCGATGTCGGCACAGAGGTGGGCCATCGTGCTTTATCGCATGGAGGCGAGGTCTCAGGTTTCACGGCCGAGAACATCGTCTTCCCCGATGAAGGCGTTGCTATCGCTGTACTCACCAATCAGGATGCGGCCGGAGCTGCCGGGCAGATCGCGCACGGCATCGCGCCTTTGTTGCTCGCCACAGATGACTCCGCCACGCCGGCGAAGCAGGAACAAGCGCGCAAGATCTTCGAAGGTCTACAGCATGGAACGATCGATCGTTCCCTCTTCACGGATAACGCGAACAGCTATTTCAGTGAGCAGGCGCTGAAAGATTTTGCCGGTAGCCTCGCTCCTTTGGGAGCGCCGCAGGAGTTTACCCAGGTTCGGCAGGGACTGCGCGGCGGCATGACGCTGCGAGTGTACCGAATAAGAATTGCGCAGAAGACTCTGCGGGCCTGGACCTTCGAGATGCCGGATGGAAAACTGGAGCAATATCAGATAGCGGTACAAGACTGACAGAGTTATCACGTAGGCTGGAAGTAGCGTGTTCAAGCCGGAAGAGGATGAGAAGTAGATTACTTTGAGAACCAAAGTTCAATCAGAACGGATTCTTTTTCATGTCAGCTCGATCTCCTGCGCCGAAAGAACTTCATCCAGAGATCGCAGCGCTTCCAATGTGGTGTCATCGGCACGAGCGTCCACCTCGATCACCGCCATTGCTTCCCCGCCCCGCTCGCGCCGGCCCAGGTGAAAGTGGCCGATGTTAACACCGTGCTCTCCCAGGATCGTGCCAACGCGGCCAATGACTCCCGGCACGTCACGATTGCGCACCACCAGCATGTGCCCCTGAGGAATTGCCTCGATGTGAAATCCATCTATCTCGGTGATGCGACCTTCGCGCGCTTGCTCTCCAAAACCAAAGATCGTTCCGGCCAGGGATTGGTCGGCGTCATTCCCCAGCACACGTGTGCGAATCGAAGGGACGAAGTCGGAACCTGCGCGAAAGTAGCTGGTGGTTACATTTATCCCCCGCTCTTCAGCAATTAGAAACGCATTCACAGCGTTGACTCGTGCGCTTACGTCGCGCAGCAATCCGGCCAGAAAGGATCTAGTCACCGGAGCAGCGTTTAGTTCTACTATTTCACCAGCAAATTCGAGTCGGACTTCGCGCACCGCAGTATCAACGAGTTGCGCCTGGAATCTACCGAGCTTTTCGGCCAGCTCTATGTAAGGCCTCAAGATCCCTAATTCCCTGGTTCCCAACGATGGAACATTCACTGCGCCCCGCAAAGCGCCGGTCAAGAGATAATCGCGCATCTGTTCGGCAACGGTGAAGGCGACGCCCTCCTGAGCTTCCGCGGTCGAAGCGCCCAGGTGCGGAGTGACAATCACTTCATCGAGCAACAAAAGGGGATGATCCGGCGCGGGAGGCTCCTGAGCAAAAACGTCCAGAGCTGCACCCGCTACAATCCCCGATTTAATCGCATCGTACAAAGCTTCTTCGTCAATTAGCCCCCCGCGGGCGCAGTTAATTACGCGCACGCCCTTTTTCATTTTGGTAAACGCTTCGCGGCCAATGATTCCCCTGGTTTCGGCCGTCAGGGGTGTATGCACTGTCAAAAAGTCTGAGCCGGCAAACACCTCGTCCAGCGGCGCGAGCTCAATCTCCAAGTCTCTCGCTTGCTCCAGAGCGAGAAACGGATCAAAAGCAATTATGTTCATACCGAAAGCGCGCGCTCGAGTCGCAACAGCCCGGCCAATTCGGCCCATGCCCACCACGCCCAGTCTTTTGCCTTGCAACTCAACGCCGACGAAAGACTTTCGATCCCAGTGGCCCGACTTTAGACTGCTATTCGCTTGGGGAACGCGGCGGGCCAGCGCAATCAAAAGCGCGATGGTATGTTCGGCAGTCGTGATGGTATTTCCATCCGGAGCGTTCATTACGACAATGCCACGCGCTGTGGCCGCAGGCACATCGATGTTGTCAACCCCAACTCCAGCGCGGCCCACGACTCGGAGTGCCGGTAGACGATCCATTAAATCCGCCGTGACTTTGGTTTCACTCCTGACTATCAAGCCGTGACAATCTCGGAGGGCGCGGATCAGATCCTCGGATGAGAGTCCGGTTTTTTTCTCCACCACAAAATCGGCGGCGCGAAGTGGCTGAAGTCCGCTGTCGCTTACCTCGTCGGCCACTAGTATTTTTGTCTGATTCATTGGTGCGCGGATTATAGCGGTTTTCGTTTCAGCCTGTCTCAAAAGACCAAGGTTACAGTAGGCCTGAGTTTATCTTTCTTTTCGAGCGTGGAGCTATACATGTACCTGAAGAAAGTGAAATGGATATGAAGGAAACCTTTCGGGTCGCATGCGCTCCAGAAGAAAAGGCAAGAAGGGCGACACAGCTCAACTCGCTGTCCAGCTGGCTCGGCGCGAAGAGCAGAATAAGGGCTGGGTTTAAAAGGAGATTGCGAGTGGTCCGCACTTAGGCATGCGCAAGCGGATCCTCACTACGATGCGATCATTGTTGACAACGACCATTTGAATCTTCCAAAAGATATGATGGAAGGGCAGAGTGACAAGGCGTTTCTGGGAATAGAGTCGTAGTTCTTGTGATTTTGATCGTAATGCTCACATTCATCGCATTTGTAGCGTGGCAGATTTCGCTAATGCCGATGGAGTAGTTCACAGGGTTCAAGTAGTTTAGAGTTCAAACTTTAGTTTGTGTATTTGGAAACTGCGAGCTGAAGCTTGAACTCTAAACTACTACATCGGTCCCGCATCTTTGAGTTCGTCAGGCTCGTCGAGCACACCATCAGGCGACGGGCCAGGATCGAGACCAGTATCAGTTGAGCTCGAGTCTTCTTCAGTTTCTTCAATGTCGCTCAATGTCTCATCGCTCGTGGCTTCAGACTTGCGCTCCTCCATCTCTGGTGCCTTGTCTTCCCCGG
>JALYXE010000119.1 GCA_030947265.1 Acidobacteriota bacterium | reverse complement strand
ATGTTTTAGGATTGCAGGTAACTTCCACGGAAGAGGTAACAGAGCAAGGCGTTAGGGTGGCCATGCTGCCCATCGGTGAATCCCAAATCGAACTGCTCGAACCATTGAGCCCGAATTCGCCCGTAGGAAAGTTTTTGGAAAAGCGCGGCCCGGGAATTCACCATCTGGCTCTAATGGTCCCGGATATTCAAGCGGCCCTGGTACAGCTCAAAGAAAAGGGGACTCGCTTAATCGATGAAACTCCCCGCCTGGGCGCGGACGGTTGTCTGGTCGCATTTATTCACCCCTCATCCGCTAATGGTGTACTGCTCGAATTGGTGCAGCGCCAGTAGGGTTTTTTTAGAAAGGAAAACTGTTTTGACTTCAACTACTAAAGCTTGGATTGCTGCTGCTGTCGCGGTCGTGTTTTCTGTCGGACTAATCGCCTGGCAAGTGAAGGCGAGGCGGTCTGAAGTACTCAACCTTTCAGCAGAAGACGTGGCAATGATTGCCGACGAGCAATCGCCACAGTTTCGGTCGCGTCTGGCGTCAGACGCAGGGGCCCGAAAAGATTTTGCAGATGACCTGCGTAAACTACTTGCGGTTGCCGAAGAGGCGCGGGTTAAAGGTATTGCCAATAAGCCGGAAGTTAAACGGCAACTTGATCTGGTTCGCTCCGTGGTCCTGGCCGAAAACTATTTTAAATCCCAGGGGACCGGCCCCGCCGGTCCGAACATTCCTGAGCAGGAGGTTGATGAGTTTTTCAAGCAGCCGGTCAATCAAGCAAAGTTTGATCAATTCATAACCGATGCTAAGGCCAAGAATCCTCAACTTGCGGGAGGCCAGATTCCTGAAGAGCAATTGAAGCAGGTCAAGCGGCAGCTCGGACAAGTGCTGATCGGCGAGAACCGGGCAGTAGCCGCCGGCACGGACAAACAGCGCTCAGTCGATTTGCAGATAAAGCTGGAGCAATCTCGTATCCTGGCCCAGACATATGCGCAGGATCAATTGGCCGACAAGATGAAAGCCACTGACCAGGAGATTGATGCTTATCTTAAGCAGCATCCTGAATTTGATGTTAAGCAGAACCGGGGAAAGGCGGAAGAAGTGCTGAAGCGAGCACGCGCCGGCGAGGATTTTGCGAAGCTGGCCAAAGAGTTTTCCAGCGATCTAGGAAGTAAGGATAAAGGCGGGGATTTAGGTTGGTTTGGCCACGGCCAGATGGTGCCTGAGTTTGAACAAGCTGCTTTTGCACTAAAGCCGGGACAAGTTAGCGACATTGTTGAGTCGAAGTTTGGTTACCACATTATTAAGTTGGAAGAACGCAAAACGCAAACCAAAGATGGAAAGCCGGAAGAGCAAGTGCATGCGCGACACATACTGATCGGCCAGGGGGGCCCGTCAGATAATCCTTTTGCACCGCCAAAGACTGGGCGCGATCAGGCGCGCGCGGCTGTGGAGCAAGAAAAACAGAAAAGAGTGCTGGACGAGATTCTCAAGCATTCACATGTAACCGTCGCCGAAAACTTTCAAGTGAAGATGCCCGAGCCGCAACAGCCGCAAGGCCTGCCGCCTGGGATTGCCCCGGGTGGACAGGGAGAGCCGCAACCGGTAGAGCCGACGCAGAATAGTGAAAAACCGAAGGCCGCAGATTCCTCGAAGAAGGACAACTCAAAGCGACGGAAGAAATGAGAGCCGGTCCAGCGGGGCCAGGCCCGCTCGGGTGCTGGTTTGGTGCAATTAGCGAATACGATGCAGTTTGGCAATTACCGCCTCGAGATTGTTCCCGACACAGAGTTTCGCCTCGATGGAGGCGCGATGTTTGGTGTCGTGCCGCGCATCTTGTGGTCAAGAGTTTGTCCGCCTGACGAACAGAACCGCATAAGAATGAACATGAATTGTGTGTTTATCGAAGCAGGAGAAGAACTGATACTGATCGAAACCGGCATTGGCGAAAAATGGTCGGCTAAGCATACTGAGATGTATGGCATTACGCGCGAACGATCATTGGCCCAATCGTTAAGTTCAATCGCGGGTGTCGGACCGGACGACATCACTATTGTCATTAACACTCATCTGCACTTCGATCACGCCGGCGGAAATACCAGAGTCAATGGAGAGGGCCAGGCTGCCCCCGCTTTTCCCAACGCCAGATACTTTGTTTCCCAAAGCGAATTTGAACACGCGGAAGCTCCCAGCGAACGAGACCGAGCGAGTTATTTGGCGGATGACTGGCGGCCAATGGTTGCAAGCGGCCAACTTGAACTAAAGGAACCAGATTACGAGGTGGTTCCTGGCCTGCGCATGGAATCGCACGCTGGTCATAATCGCTCCATGCAGTGTTGGCGGTTGGAGCGCGGCGGTCAAACGGTCTTCGGATTTGCCGATCTGGTACCGATGCGGGCCCATGTGTCGCCTGCCTGGATCATGGGCTACGACCTCTATCCAACTGAAACGCTGGAAGTAAAGAAGATCCTGTTGCCGCAAGCCGCTCGAGAGGGTTGGGCCTGCCTGTTCTACCATGATCCTGACGAACCTTTGTGCAAGTTGATTGAGGAGAAAGGAAAACTGCGCGCAATCCCGTTGCAATAGAGAATTTGGAATTTAGGATTGGCGTTGCCAGCCACAGACACGGGCCGCGCCCACGCCTCAACGATTACGTAAATGGAATCAGTCAAGATTGGAATCATTGGTGGCAGCGGACTTTATCAGATGTCGGAGCTTAACGACGTTGAGGAGATTAACGTCGACACTCCATTCGGCAGCCCTTCAGACTCCTTCATCGTTGGTACTCTGGAGAATCAACGGGTCGCGTTTCTGCCGCGCCACGGGCGTGGACATCTCTTCACGCCGAGTGAGGTGCCGTTTCGGGCAAACATTTATGGGATGAAGCTACTCGGTGTTGAGCGAATACTCTCCGCTTCGGCGGTAGGTTCGCTGCAAGAGCAGTACGCACCACTCGACATGGTAATACCTGACCA
>JALYXE010000068.1 GCA_030947265.1 Acidobacteriota bacterium | reverse complement strand
GCCTCTGAATCGAAGCGGCCAACGTCCTTATGCGCAATCGCCATCCCGACATCGTTCTCGACGGCTTTAAAAGAAGCTTCCGGGATGCTGGTCCATCGTTCCGTACTGTTGGTTGTCGTTGTTTTTGACTTTACGTCAACCAAGTGCGTGCGCACAGTTCTTAACCGCTCCCGGTAGATAACGTCGCCATCAATTTGTGAGCGGTCGAGATCGGTTAGGATGTTGTCCCACGAATCGTAGAGTTGTCCACAGGCACTTTGAAGGTCTTGCACATCTGTGCTCAAAGCGGTTGCTTTCTGAGATAGCGCGCTTTCTTCCGCAACCAGAGTGGAAGGCGTGACCTGTAACGGTTTATCGATAGTTTTCGCGCCGGAAAGCAAAGCAAGCCGCCGTTCTAAGATCTCTTTCTTTTCCGGCCAATCCTGCTCAGCTTGATGGACCGTCAGCGCAACTGGGCCTACATCGAACTTTCGAATTGTGTCGCGTTCGTGGTCGACCTTCGCAGCAAACGCAACCGGATCACGTTGGTAGTCGTGCCACTTTGCGAGATCTTGGTTGATAGAACGTGCATTCAAGAGCGCGGCCTCGCTGGATTTCCGTTCCTCTTCGAGCAATTGAGAGATGCGCCGATCGGGCCGGTTCCCTTCGGCCAATCTGCTTAACTCGCGGGCTGCATTCTCTGATTTCCTGATCTCCGCATCCGCTTCGCCCAGTTTTGCTTTCCAGGCAGTCACTTCTGGTGCGCCTCGGAATAAGTCAGGGTTCGATGCCAGGTAACTGCTCAGCGACGCCTCAGATTGTCGAACTTTCTCGGCAGCTGTCTGGACTTTTTGATTTTCCAGTTCGATATCCCGCTTCAATGAAGCGGGTAGTCCACGTCCGCAACCTGCTAACAGCACAACACCAAGCAGCGGTCCGGCTAGCTTCGTAAAACATTCCATTACGCACCTCGGTAGACGGTGATATCCGCGGGTTCGGTCCTTATCCAAATTGCCGCGGTGAACGGTTCGCCCTCAAACTTTTGGATGTTCAGGAACCGCTGCCCTTCCTGTTCCTGAAACTGCCAGGCATAAAATCCCATGCCGGTGGTACTTGCGCCTCTGAAAACCGCCGCTTCCCGGCTGAAGCGGTAGAGCCAAAACTTCCCGTCGTAGTCGAAGAAGTCACTCGCGTTCTGGCGGGAATCAAGATCTGCTAAGTCCTGTTCGGAAAGACCAATCTCGTCCAATGTCAACTTGCGCCCATCGAAGTTGCCGAGCACCTCAGCCGTATCCTCGTTGTGGACTTCCAAGTGCACGCGGCATTCTCGCCATGGGCCGCTCAGTCCTACCCATCGGCGGCTTCCCGATTCCATCTGATCAAGCCGGTCCACAGTAAAATCCAGATCGCTGAAATCCGGACCTGCACCAGCTATTGAGAGAACATCCCCAATCCGGGCATCTGTTATTTTCAGATTTGCCAGATCGGGTACTGTGCTCTGCGGAGACTTACGATCGAAAAGCATAGTTACTGCGCGCGACCTGGCGGGAGCTCCTTAACGAACTCCACCTTCGGCAATCGCTCCTTCTTTAAAGCTTGCAGTTCAGCATCCACACCACCGCTTTCCAGTTGGGCAAATTCTGCTTCCAAGTTGGTATCTTTACCAGCGCTTGCAAGTTGATCGAACGCTTTGGCAGTAGCTTCTTCTTTCGCCACTGATTTCTCAAAATTTGACAGTTGTGCAAATGCATTGTCAGCTTTTCCCACGCCTGCCAGGGCTTCCGACACCTAGCGCTGGGCTAAAGCGGCATTTTTGCGCGCCACCAGAGTTGTCGCAGTGCGTTCGCCATCCTCGATCTTGTGCTTCAGGTCGCTTACTTGCGTTTTTAGGGAATCGCTAGCTTGGCGCGCCGAATCGATGGCGGCTTGCAATGAGGCTACTTGCTTATCAGATTCAGCTTTCTTAGCAAGCGCCTTTTTGGCCAGATCTTCATTACCTGCATCAAGAGCAACGCCCGCCCGGTCCTTCCACTCTTTCGATTGCCGAACGTACTTCTGATACTCGGAATCCAGCTGATTGTAGTTGCTCATCGCCATCGCTGAGGATTGCACCACCCTGTTCAGCTCGGCCTTCATATCGGCGATCGTTTGGCGAACCGTGGTCTCGAAGTTCGCGTCTTCGATACTGCTAAGGCCGGCGTTTACCTGCCCTCTTGCTACTCGTCCGGCACGGTTGAAAATGTCTGAAAAGAACGCCATAGTTGTTTTCCTTTAATCCATCGATCAAGCAGAATGCAAATCCTGCCCAAGAAGCTCTTTAGCATGCAGAACGTCGGCCAGGAGAAAACTAACGCAGGAGAGGATGTCATCCTCATCATCAGCCCCGAGATCTTGCAGTTTACAGAAATTATTCAAGGTCACAGCGATGTTGCCGTCCCCTGTATCGACCAATTGAAAGTGAGAGGTCGAAATTCCATTATCGGCTGCAAGCATCTTATGCAGCACTGCGGGTGTGAGAGAAGCAGGTGAGGTGAGCAGGCAGACAAGGGAGAGAAATAGAATGTCCCCTTCCAGCACAGCACGCAGCGAAATCTTGCTCTCCATCTCTTCGACACGCAGTACACTATCTGATAACTCAGTAACTGAGTAGCGTTTGTTGGCCAGCAGGGCATGAATCTGCCCGATGGTAGACATGTTGTTTTCCGGCATAGGCTCCTTGGAAGGATACGTATAATCGTTGATGATGGTTCGCTAAGTTTAGCTGTTCTGAACGTAGTCTGGTCGGTTCTAAACTTGAGCAAGGCCCATCTCTGTGGGCGAAGCGGAAGCGGATCAGCCGGCGACCGGGCCGCGGCCCAAGCC
>JALYXE010000033.1 GCA_030947265.1 Acidobacteriota bacterium | reverse complement strand
GCTATCAAAACAGGGCTTCGATCTCGTCGGTCGAGACTTTCTGGAATACGCGGTCCAGGCTGATCGGTTTTTAATGAATCCACCGTTTGAGAACATGGCAGACATTGATCACGTTCGCCATGCTTACGATCTCCTGCGGTCTGGCGGAGAGTCGCGGTCAGCTTGCGGCACCTGTGCCTGAACCCGCGACGATGCTATTGCTCGCTACAGGACTGGTTACGGCGTTTGCGCAATCGCGCCGCGATGCCCGCCAAGCCTGAGCCGAGCAGCAGCATAGTCGTCGGCTCCGGAACGCCGGGGACACCGCCAACGGTGATCGTCCCTGGACCGGAGGCCACGGTGCTCCAAGCGCCAGCGTCAAAGTTGCTGAACCCGGTGACGATGAAAAAGTAGGTCGTGCCGGCATTCAGGTTGAGGCTAAACCCGGACAAGCCAACCGTCGGGTTATCATCGTTGCCGATGAGCACGTTGGTCAACGGCGAGGCCGAGTCAAAGCTGTTCTGGTACATGAACGTGTAGTTGTCCCAACCTGCGGGACTCGTCGCCGTACACTGGAACGTGTACGTGCCACTTGTGCCGACTGTGAGTTGCGTCACGCTGAAAGGGACGGCAGTGCCGACGCCGGACAGGCTGGTTGGGGGGTTGTTGCCGTTTGCGACTGGCCGGTGCCAAGTCGGCCCGCCGGCGGTTGTGCCTGTGAACGTCACCGTGTCGGCCAGCGCGGAGGTTGCGGTCAAGACGAGTAAAATGATGCCGAGTCCTACGACTCGTAGTAGGTTGCTATTGTGCATGGACATTGCTCCTTTAGGAAGTGGGCTCTCACCTATTTCCGTCCAGACGAAGATGGACTGGGTTAGATTTGACAACGGATTCGATGGAAAGCTCTATAACGATCGGCAATTTAAGTGCCGCGGAAAGCAAAAAGTTAACGACAAAGGTAGTGCCAGTTTTGTTTGGGATTTTCATGAATACACCCCAAACGTGAGTTGAAGAAAAACAACGTCTGTTCAAAATCTGGACAAAGTTTCTGAGTTTGGGACAAAGTTGACCGACTGCTCGTTCAACCTTCCCTCCGTTTAGGCTCTTAGCGTGGCCCGCCAGCCACTAAACAGGCTTGCAAGTAATTCCCGCGTGTGCGCGTAGACACGCCCGAATATCAACACTGCGGAGTGATTAGAGGAAAGGCGCGGCAAGAATAGATATAAAGCGAACATCAATCGACATTGAAGCACTACTTACCCGCCAGAACCGCGACGTAGTAGGCCAAAAACGAGGCAAAGGGGCCGGTTAATTACTTCAAAAGCGTCCCTACCATGTGATATAAGCTTCCCCTTCCTCGCGTTCTCAACCTCAATCCCCGGAGGCTCACGCCATGAAACTCGCACGTCGCTTCACTTTCTTAATGCTCATTATTCTTTGTTCGCTTCCAACAGCACAGGCTAAGAAGTCCAAGCATAAGCCTAAGCCGACTAAATGTTCGCAGGGTACTGCTTACCGAAACTGTCCGGCTTGCGGAACGGCAAAGGACAACAAGCACCGAACGCTCAACGTCCAAAAGAATCGAGGTACAGCAGTCACCAGTCCGGAGAAGATCACCGTGCAGGAAATCCGCGACCCAGCTAATGATCAAGTATTCACTCCAAACAAGAAGGTCTGGGTGACAGGCTTCGTTGCCAGCGTAGATCCGGGTGGTATGCCGGAGACATGCAACTGCAAACGGCCCGACCTGCGGGACGTTCACATCAACATCGTCGCCGACCCTTCGGAAGTTGGAGATCAAGCAAAATATGTGGTTGTAGAGTTCACGCCGCGCTGGGAAGAGACTTTCGGTTTTGACGACAGCAACTATGACGCTATGCGGCAAGCTGTCACAGACAAAATCCAGGGCAAATGGGTGAAGTTTTCTGGCTGGATGATGTACGATTTCATTCACGCCAATGCATCACAAAGCACCTCACCCGGCAATCCGGTGTGCCCCAACGATGGTCAACAACACCCAAGTTGTAACTGGCGAGCAACGCCGTGGGAAGTGCATCCCGTCACGGCTTACACGGTCGTCAGCGGGCCTTGATAAAACAAGTCAACGAAACAAGGAGTACCACCGCGCGGAATACGGAGGGCAGCCGATGAGCAGTAATAACGGCAACGGCAACGAGAGCGATCCATTAGCTGAGGCAATCCGCGCAGCTCCTCCCGCCG
This sequence comes from Acidobacteriota bacterium, assembly GCA_030947265.1. Classification (GTDB taxonomy): domain Bacteria; phylum Acidobacteriota; class Blastocatellia; order Pyrinomonadales; family Pyrinomonadaceae; genus PSRF01. The sequence continues at coordinate 2,218 of JALYXE010000033.1, read as the reverse complement.
ATGCGTATTTGGTCGTCCCAGTCACTGAAGAGGATCTTGCAGACATACTCGCCGGCACTGACGCCGCTCCCGTCATAAAAGACGACGAATATTACTGCGAGTTAGATGCGCTGCGAGACGGATCGCCAAATGTTGAGGGCGGAAACAATAAAGATTCAGATGTAGAATAATTTCTCCTATTCGGCTCGCTTGCTTATGCGGGAGTGTAAGGACAAGCGCACTTCCCTGGGGCGTGCGGTCCGTCAGAAGCGCAAAGCCTGCCGGTACATTCTTCATTTTCCACCAACCGTTTCCGGCGACTGTCCTTTTAGATGGTCAGCGTGGGCGACGTTATTGGGCGAGTTTCTGACGCACTACCACAAGCGCAGCAACGTTGAAACGACCTTCCACATGATCAAGTCAAAGTTTGGTCAGAGACTCCGCAGTAAGACAATGACAGCGCAGATCAACGAGGCCCTGTGTAAGGTCCTTTGTCATAACCTGTGCGTCGTGATTGCGTCTCAACACGAACTCGGCATCGAAACCAACTTTACAAACGAACTGGCAGCTTAAGAGCCTCACACAAGCGACTATTCAGGTCCTGCCGTTTTGGCAGGACCTATCGTGTTTTACCGTTTGGGCCTGAAAGTATTGGAGTTAGAATAGAAGCCAAGAATATTGTTAAGGCGCGGCTTGGTTGCGCGTCATAAAGGTAAACTGAGAGCTATGAAAAACACACATACCTGTCCTAAATGCAATTCACGGGAGATTATGCGCATCGAAGGGCGAATTGGTGGTTATTCAGGCGGTAACGATATTGCTGGTACTGCGGGCTCATTCAGCTTCAGAACAGTTAAAGTCACCCGATACCTGTGTGGCTCCTGTGGCTTCAGTGAAGAATGGATTGACGCACCAGAAGATTTGCACAAGCTCAAAGAAAAATACGGCTCTTCTTAATCATCAGCCGCCGCTGAGCATTGAAAAATACCGTTACTCAATTTGCAGTGGCGCGTAACGTCGACGACACCCAAACAAATCGGGTATGAAAGTCGAAGTCAAGCACAGAGATCTCCCTTGCCGCAAAGTCATGATTGACTTCTAGGGCTGTTTACGACACGCCGGCTGGCGTTTCAAGCTGCGTCAACGAGTTGTTTCCCAGTAACCACGCCGTTAGTCTGAGCACCATCTTATAGACCGTTTTTGGTTTTTGCTTTTCCTGCCATTCAGGTATTTGAGACTCACGCAGCAAGGCGCGGCCTATGGTCCAATTGGGCTTCGAAAAGGTTCCCCACGCGGTTGCCCGCGTGGGGACCACTAGTCGGTGCGGGCCTAACCATTGGACGGGACTGCGAGAGGAAGCGCGTTATGCCACTCGGTCCACGATTTGTTTAGAGACTCCGCACCCGCCCGCCGGTGTTTGGCTGGCGGCGGCGATAACTGCTAACTCGATTCCCCGGCCTGGCGTTTCAGCAGCGTGCCAATGGTCACCACCGTTAACGGCTCAGCTCATCATGATAAGGCGTCCTGGTTAACCAGATTGCTCTCAAGGTCGAAACGATCTTGCGTTGCACGGTCAGCCGCGCATGTGTCTTGTCGTGCGTGGTCTCGAGCGCCCGCTGGTATGAGCGCTTGAAGCCGTTATCGGTGCGTGAGCGCACGGCCACATCGAAAGCCTTGCGCGAAACATCCTTGAGGCGACCACAGCCGGAGTAGTCGAGTTTCGGCCGGTGCAAAGGTTTGCCATTGCTGCTGCGATGGCTCACGCTCAGGCGGCAGTACTTCCAGAGTTTGCGTTTCGAGCTGAAGCGCTGCGGCGTATGAATGTAAGCACTGAAACGACAAGCGCCAATTGGTCCGATGCCGGGCACCGTGCGCAGCAGTTTGATCTCCGGAAAAGCTTGCGCCGCCCGCAACATCAGCACGCGCGCTTGCTGCTGCGCGGCCACACTCTGGTCCAGGACTTCGTAGAGTTGACTGATCGCCATGCGCACATCGCGCGCCGCTACTTTTGCCAGGACTACCTTGCGCCCGCTGCTGGAGAAGAGGCGCTCGCCAGTAACAATCACTCCCTGCATGCGCAGGCGCGCTTTGAGCTTGGTTTTCCAGCGTGCCTGGTGCCCGGTCAGTTCGTCGTAATGCTGCACCAGTTGTTTGAAATCGCGCCGTGGCTGGTCCGGAGCGTAATGTACTTCTTTGAAACGATTCAGCCGCAGCAGGTCGGCCAGCCTGCGTGCATGCG
>JALYXE010000024.1 GCA_030947265.1 Acidobacteriota bacterium | reverse complement strand
GGGGAAGGTTCGGGAAGATGTCCAACGTCCAATGTCCAACGTCCAACGTCTGTTTTGCTTCCCGTTACATTGCCAGCCGCGCCGACTTTGGGTTCGGGACTTTGGACATTGGACATTGGACTACTTGAATGGGTTGGGAAGTCGCTCTAATCGACTGAAAAGTATTTCGCTTCCGGATGATGCACGATGATCGCGGAGGTAGATTGCTCAGGATCGAGCTGAAACTCTTCGGTCAGTTCAACCCCGATCCTATTCGGATCCAACAGCTCAAACAACTTAGCCTGATCCTCAAGGTTTGGACATGCCGGGTAACCAAAGCTAAATCGGGAGCCCTGGTATTGTTGACGAAACAACTTCCTCACCTCTTCAGCATCCTCGCCAGCGATTCCTAACTCTTCCCGAATCCGCTTGTGCCACAATTCGGCCAGCGCTTCCGCACTCTCAACGCTCAGTCCGTGGAAATATAGATAGTCGGCATAGTTGTCTGACCTGAATAGCCCTTGTGCGTATTCACTCGCGCGGCTGCCCATCGTTACAAGATGGAACGCCACGACGTCAGTTCGTCCCGAATCTTTCGCAGTGAAAAAGTCTGCCAGACAGAGGTGCTTTGCCGAAGGTTGCCGCGGAAAAATAAAACGCATCCGCTCAGTTTTTTGATCGTCCTGCAGAATGATCAAATCGTTACCCGATGATTGGCACGGAAAGTATCCATATACAACGCGTGGCTCAAGGAGTTGCTCTCGCTTACTTCTTTCTTTTAGCTCGTCATAGATTGGTCGCACCGTTTCGCGAACAAACGCCTCATACTCATCGGCTGGCCGGCGGCCTTGTTTGAATTGCCATTGTCCCTTGAATAAAGCGGTTTCATTCACAAAGGAAAAAACATCATCAAGCGGGATATCTTCAACTACTCGCGAGCCATAAAACGGAGCTCGAGGAATTGGCACATCCAAACGAACGTTTGCGCGGCTTGTGTGGGTCGTATCACCGGCAATCTTTGCCGTTCCGCGTAGCGTTGCGGGTTTACGAATCCCCAGCTTCGCCTCTTCGCCGACGAGATCTTCTTCGTCTTCGACCTCTGACTTGCTAACTATCGCCCGGGGTCCTGAATCCTGAACCCTCCCTGACGGTCGGGCTTCTGCCCCGCGCTCCGCGTCGCCCGTTGTCTCTGGTTGCCCATTGCCGCTCGCCAGTTTGTCCATTGTATGGAGACCGGCAAACGCGTCGCGCGCGTAGAAGAGTTGCCCGTTGTAGAGCGGTTTTAGGTCGTCATCAACGTAACGACGATTGAGGGCGGCTCCACCGAGCACGACTGGCACGTTGATGCCACGCTCGTTCATCAGTTCCAGATTCTCTTTCATTACCAGCGTTGACTTAACAAGCAACCCGCTCATACCAATGGCATCAGCTTTGTGTTCTTCATGCGCCTGGAGAATGTTTTCGATTGGCTGCTTGATTCCGAGATTGATCACCTTGTACCCATTGTTCGTGAGAATGATATCGACAAGGTTCTTACCAATGTCGTGCACGTCACCTTTGACAGTCGCCAGTACCATTGTGCCCTTAGTAGTAGCGCCGCCTTTTTTCTCCATAAATGGCTCGAGGAAACGCACCGCCGCTTTCATGGCTTCAGCGGATTGAAGAACAAACGGCAACTGCATTTGGCCGCTGCCGAACAGGTCGCCAACGACCCTCATGCCGTCGAGCAGAATGTTGTTGACGATCTCGAGCGCTGAATACTTTTCGAGCGCGGCCTTCAGTTCGCCTTCGAGGCCGATCTTCTCGCCATCGATAATGTGATTCTTGAGTCTCTCTTCAACAGTCACACCCTTCGAGGCTTTCTTGCTTCCCTTCGCCTTCACGCCCTCAAAAAGCTTCGTGAATTCCGTCAGCGGATCGTAGGTGCAGACATCTCCATCAAATTGCCGCTGATCGTAAATCAGCTCGCGCGCGACCTTCAGCTCTTTCTCACCAATGCGATTTAGGGGTTCAATTTTGCTGGCGTTTACAATTGCCGCGTCCAGGCCCGCTTCCACCGCATCATGCAGAAAGACGGAGTTGAGCACCACGCGAGACGCCGGATTTAATCCAAACGAAATATTGGAAACACCGAGGATGGTGAAGCAGCCCGGAAGCTCCTGTTTGATACGACGGATGCCGTCGATTGTCTCCAGCGCATTGCGGCGGTCTTCTTCGATGCCTGTTGATATCGGCAATGCCAGGGAGTCGAAAAAAATATCCGGCGCCGGAAGCCCAAATTCCGACGTCGCTTGTTGGTAAGCACGCTTAGCTATCTGGAGCTTCCCGTCAGCCGTACGGGCCATGCCCTGCTCATCTATAGTGCCGATGACTACACTCGAGCCATAACGCTTCGCTAATTCAATTACCTTTGCAAAACGCGGTACGCCATCTTCGTAGTTGGTAGAATTCAGAATGCATTTGCCGCCGGCATGTTGCAGTCCGGCCTCCATCTTCTGCCATTCGGTGGAGTCGAACATCAGCGGAATCTTGATGTTCGTAGCGAGCCTTGAGGCGAGTTCGTGCATGTCGGCCTCGCCGTTGCGCCCAACGAAGTCGACGTTGACATCCAGCACGTGCGCGCCTTCACGCTCCTGTTCCCTGGCAAGCGACACCAGCCCATCCCAATCCTCGACGCTTAACAGATCGCGCATTTTCTTTGAGCCGCTGGCGTTGACGCGTTCGCCAACGATTAGAAACGACGTGTCCTGCAAATAAGGCTGCTGAATGAAATTTGAAGATGCTGCGGGTAAACGCTCGACGGTTCTCGTCAACGGCGTAACGTTCCTCACGGCTTCGACAACCGCGCGCAGATGGGCAGGCGTCGTGCCGCAGCATCCGCCGACAATGTTTACACCCAGATCACGTGCGAAATGTGCAAGGTCCTGGGCCAGCGATTCGGGTGTTTCTTTGTAATGCGCGTGGCCGCCAACGTTCTCCGGAATTCCCGCATTTGGGATGACGGAAACCGGTAGCGTCGAACTCTGGCAGAGATAGCGAACGTTTTCGCTCATCTGTTTAGGCCCTGTCGCGCAGTTCATGCCGATCACATCGATGGGAAATGGCTCGAGCGCCGTAAGCGCAGCTCCGATTTCAGTGCCCATCAACATCGTGCCGAAAGCTTCAATTGTTACCTGGGCGATCACCGGTATCCGACGTTTGATATGCTCAAAGTAATCGAAGATCGCAGCCAAGGCTGACTTTGTCTGTAAAAGATCCTGGCAAGTTTCGACAATAAGAAGATCGACTCCACCATCAACCAGGCCACGCACCTGATCGTAGTAAGACGTCTTCATATCGAGAAAGGAGATATGTCCAAGTGACGGGAGCTTCGTTGTTGGTCCCATTGAGCCCGCAACCCAACGTGGCCACTCTTTCTTTGAATAATCAGACGCGACGCGCTTTGCCAGTTGGGCAGCTTTGAAATTCAATTCGTAGGCCTTATCGGCAATGTCGTATTCCGCCAGTACGATTGAAGCGCCGCCGAAAGTGTCAGTCTCAACAACGTCGCACCCAACTTCCAGAAAGGCGGAATGTAC
>JALYXE010000615.1 GCA_030947265.1 Acidobacteriota bacterium | reverse complement strand
CATTCAACTCTGGCTATTCGTGTCCGCCGTAATCATGCCTATTAGCGCACTGCCACCGAAATGGCGCTGGGCAGTAGCGTTAAATCCAATGTCAGGAATCATCGAGGGCTACCGCGCAGCACTGTTCGGACAGCCCTTCAATTGGAAGGCGCTCGGTGTTGCCGCCGCTATAACCTGCGCCGTACTCGTCTATTCGGCCTACTCTTTCCGGCGAATGGAGAAAAACTTCGCCGACATAATCTGAGCCGAAGATGTCGCCAGTCATCAGAGTTGAGCACCTGAGCAAGAAGTACCGGATAGGCGCGTCGCAAGCGCCTTATGCGACGCTGCGAGAGACGCTGGTCGGCGCAGTACGCGCACCTTTGGCGGGACTTCGGCGCGCGGTCGCGAACGAGCCGCCGGAGTTTTGGGCGGTCAAAGACGTTAGCTTCGAAGTGAATGCCGGCGATGCAATCGGAATTATCGGGCGCAATGGCGCCGGCAAATCGACCTTGCTAAAGCTGCTGGCACGAATCACCGACCCAACTGCCGGACGAATCGAACTCTATGGTCGGACGGCGAGTCTGCTTGAAGTCGGCACCGGCTTTCATCCGGAACTCACTGGGCGGGAAAACATTCTTCTCAACGGCGCGATTCTCGGTATGCGCCGCGAAGAAATCAAGCGCAAGTTTGACGAGATCGTTGCCTTTGCGGAAGTCGAAAAGTTCATTGATACGCCTGTTAAGCACTACTCTTCGGGTATGTACCTTCGGCTCGCATTCGCCGTCGCGGCCCACCTGGAGCCGGAGATACTTTTGGTGGACGAAGTGCTGGCGGTTGGCGATGCCCGCTTTCAACGTAAATGCCTGGACAAGATGCAGGAAGTAGGACAGCAAGGACGGACCGTGCTCTTTGTCTCGCATAATATGCCGGCCGTGACCCGCCTCTGCGAGCGCACAATCCTGCTGGGAGAAGGCCAGGTTATATGCGATGGCCCTTCTCATAACGTAGTTGGAGTCTATCTCAACTCGGGATTGGGAACGACCGCCTGCCGAGAGTGGCCCGACATAAGCAAAGCGCCAGGCAATGACATCGTGCGCCTGCGAGGGGTACGCGTGCACTCGGATAGTGGTGAGACCAGTGGGGCCATAGACATCAGGAATCCCGTGGGCATCGACATGGACTTCGAGGTGTTGCGTTCTGGGACGGTACTCGTTCCAAACTTTCACTTCTATAACGAGGAAGGTGTCTATGTTTTCATCGCCCACGACTGCGACCCGATGTGGCGCCACCGACCACGTCCAGCGGGAAAATACACAAGTACAGCCTGGGTACCGGGTAACCTGCTCGCCGAGGGTTCGCTTATCGTTGGCGCGGCTGTGAGCACGCACAACCCATTAACCCTTCATTTCTACGAACGCGATGCGGTAGCATTTCAAGTGATAGACGGTGTAGAAGGCGATTCAGCGCGCGGTGATTACGGTGGGGCAATGCCGGGCGTAGTCAGACCGCTGCTACGTTGGGAAACCGTTTACACCCCGCCTGAACACAATCAGATTACGCTCACGGAGGAAGCCTCTGTATGAAGGTCGTGATTCTTGCGGGAGGGTTAGGAACCCGGCTTACAGAGGAAACCACGGTGCGACCGAAGCCCATGGTTGAGATTGGGGGACACCCGCTACTCTGGCATATCATGAAACACTACAGCCACCACGGCTTTAAAGAGTTTTATATCGCGCTTGGCTACCGGGGCGATGTCATCAAGCGTTTTTTCCTGGACTACTTCAACCTGAGCGGAAACATGACCGTTAATCTCTCTAGCGGCAAAGTGGAAATGCACGACCGGGAATGCGAGGACTGGATAGTGCATTTGGTTGATACTGGATTCGAGACGCAGACCGGCGGGAGAATCAAGCGGCTAGAGCCATTCCTCAAGGACGCACCTTTCATGGTGACGTACGGAGACGGCCTTTGCAACATCGACTTAGGTGAACTGTTCAAATTCCATCGCACGCACGGGCGAATCGCCACCGTGACGGCCGTGCGTCCACCGGCGCGCTTCGGCGGTCTCGTCTTCGAGGGCGAGATGGTCACAGAATTTACCGAGAAACCGCAGATTGGCGAGGGCTGGATCAACGGCGGATTTCTCGTGTTTGAGCCGGCACTCTTTGATTATCTGCACAACGATCAGACCGTTCTCGAGTCAGGCGCACTCGAGCAACTCGCAGCCGATCGTCAGTTGATGGCTTTCCGCCACGACCAGTTCTGGCAATGTATGGATACCTTGCGCGACAAAAATTTGCTCGAGAGCCTTTGGCAGGAGCCCCGCGCGCCATGGAAGGTTTGGGACTAAGGGATCGATCAAAGCAAAACGAAAGTCATGCAACTCAGCAACAGTGAACAAACACCGGCAGGGTCCAGCGGAACATCCTTCTGGCTCGACCGTCCAACGTTCGTAACTGGCGCCACCGGCCTGATAGGTGGTTCGCTCGTCCGCCGCCTGGTTGAAGCCGGCGCCGACGTAGTCTGCCTCGTGCGTGACTGGGTTCCCCAGTCACCGTTGGTGAGTGGCGGGTTACTGGAAAAGGTCAAGGTGGTGCGCGGTGAGGTGAACGACCAGGAATTAATGGAACGCGCGCTGGGCGAGTATGAGGTTGACACGGTCATACACCTCGCAGCTCAAACAATAGTGGGAATCGCAAACCGCAATCCCGTTTCAACATTCGATACGAACATTCGCGGTACCTGGTCGGTGTTGGAAGCTTGTCGTCGCAGCCCAGCCGTCCGGCAAATAGTGATCGCCTCTTCTGATAAAGCTTACGGCGACCACGAGAGTCTCCCTTACCGCGAGGACGCCCCCTTGCAGGGCCGTCATCCTTATGACGTAAGTAAGTCGTGCGCTGATTTGCTCACCCAGGCCTATGGAGTTACTTACGAAATGCCCGTGGCTCTAACGCGTTGCGGAAACTTCTATGGCGGTGGCGACCTGAACTGGAATCGCATTGTCCCCGGGACCATCCGCTCGGTATTGCGCGGACAGCGACCCATCATCCGCTCAGATGGCAACTACGTACGCGATTACTTTTACGCCGTAGATGGCGCGGCGGCCAACATGACCCTAACTGAGAAGCTGGCGCAGAACCCGGAACTGCGAGGACAGGCATTTAACTTCTCAAATGAAATCCAGGTAACCGTGCTTGAGCTGGTTGAGAAGATTTTGCAAATGATGAATTCAACTCTCACTCCTGACATACTGAACGAGGCGACCAACGAAATCCGTCACCAATACTTGAGTGCGGAGAAAGCACGGCGTGTTCTCGGTTGGGGGCCGCTCTTCACACTTGATGAGGGATTGAGACTCACGATTGACTGGTACAAAGATTTCCTCGGGGCAGTCAATGGTTGAAGTCGAGGCGAGCGTTTTCTGCCGTTCCTGCGGCCAGCATGGTTTGATTCCGTTTCTCTCTCTGGGCCGAACCGCGTTAGCCAATGCGCTCCTCACCGCCAGACAATTGAGCGAACCTGAGGAAACCTATCCATTAGATCTTGCCCTGTGCCCCGGCTGCTCACTGGTCCAAATCACCGAAACGGTACCGCCCGAAAAGCTCTTTCGCGAGTATTTCTATCTCTCCTCCTTTTCGGACACAATGGTCAGGCATGGACAGGAAATCGCCAAGCAACTGATAGCTTCAAGACAACTTGGCAGCTCTAGTCTGGTGGTCGAAGTCGCGAGCAATGACGGCTACCTCTTGCAGTTCTATGAACACGCGGGCGTACCTGTATTGGGGATTGAACCGGCAATTAATATAGCAGCAATTGCTCAAAAAGAGCGCAACATCCCAACTATCTGTGACTTTTTTGGAGAGAAATTGGCCCGGCAGTTGAGCACTGAAGGAAAACACGCTGACGTGATTCACGCCAACAACGTGCTGGCCCATGTGGCGGACTTAAACGGGATAGTTCAGGGATTCGCCACGTTGTTAGAGACTGATGGCATCGCGGTCATCGAAGTCCCCTACATTAAGGAGATGATTGATCGGTGCGAGTTTGACACGATCTATCATGAACATCTTTGTTATTTCTCCCTGACAGCGCTCAATAACCTGTTTCGTCGTCATGGCATGATAATTCGGGACGTCGAGCGTTTGCCGATTCATGGTGGCACGTTGCGGATATTTGCGGCAGTTGAAAATGGGCAAGGTACATCGCCTGATACGACTGATGCGAATTCGGGATTGAGAGTCGCTCAACTACTTCAAGAGGAAGCAGACTGGGGTGTCAGCCAACTTGATACCTATGATGGATTCGGGAAAAAGATTGAGCGTTTAAGATATGACCTTGTAACGCTACTGAGAGAGCTAAAGGCGCGGGGAAAACGCATTGCGGTCTACGGCGCTTCGGCTAAAGGCAGTACGCTTTTGAATTACTTTGGCCTTGGCAAGGAAACGTTCGATTTTGTTGTTGACCGCAGTACGGTCAAGCAAGGCCACTTCACGCCTGGAACACACTTGAGAATCGATCCCCCTGAGATGCTATTAACCGAAATGCCGGACTATGTTCTCCTGCTGACATGGAATTTTGCCGAGGAGATCCTGGAACAACAACATGAATACCGTGACCGCGGTGGGCGCTTCATCATTCCAATTCCTGAAGTGAAAATAATCTGAGGCCGATGAAGTCTCGGCGCATTGTTTATGAAGTTTGTAGAAACAAAACTTAAAGGCGCATTCATTATTGAAGCTGAAAAGTTCGAGGACGAGCGCGGTTACTTCGTACGGCACTGGTCCGATAGGGACTTCGAGGCGGCTGGTCTCGATGCAAGGTTGGTCGAATGCAACGGTTCCTTTAATCGAAGGAAGGGTACGCTACGCGGAATGCATTATCAGGAAGCGCCATACGAGCAAGTGAAACTCGTGCGTTGCACTCGCGGGGCAATTTACGACGTGATTATTGATTTACGTCCAGCGTCAACATCGTTCAAGCAATGGTTTGGTGTCGAGTTGACCGCCGAGAACGCGCGAATGCTCTACGTACCGGCGGGCTTTGCACACGGGTTCCAGACGCTCGCCGACGACACTGAGATGTCATACCAAATGTCCTCGCATTTTGAGCCGGCGAGCGGACGGGGCGTCCGTTGGAACGACCCGGCATTCGGAATAGAGTGGCCTGAAACAGACCAGCGCATCATCATCTCCAGGGATCGTGAGTATCCCGACTTTCCATTATGAAAAAGGTTCTCCTAACCGGCGCCAGTGGATTTATCGGGCGCCACTGTCTGACGCTCCTGCAAGCGAAGGCCTACGAGGTTCACGCGGTTTCCAGGAAACCCGTAATCCCCTTGATCAATGAGATAGGTTCGAACGTTTACTGGCATCAAGCCGATTTGCTTAACCCTCAAAACACGGAAGATCTGCTTGCGGAGGTTAGGCCTACTCATCTTCTGCATCTCGCCTGGTATGCGGTGCCGAGAGAGTATTGGACCTCGACGGAAAATTTACGTTGGGTGCAGGGCTCCCTGGCTCTCTTTCGGTCGTTTATGAAATATGGCGGTGAGCGCGCTGTAGTCGCCGGAACATGCGCCGAATATGATTGGGGCAGTGACTGCTGTTCTGAGACCACTACAGCGCTTGCCCCCCGAACGCTCTATGGAAACTGCAAGCATGCGCTACAACTGATCCTCTCGGCCTTCGCAGCACAGCAGGGATTGAGTCTTGCCTGGGGACGAATCTTCTTTCTTTATGGACCCAATGAGGATCCTGCACGATTGGTGGCGAGTGTTATTCAGTCTTTACTAAAGGACCAGACTGCGCGTTGCACCAGCGGACAACAGGAGCGGGACTTTCTCTACGTGGAGGATGTCGCTGATGCTTTTGTGGCCTTACTCGCAAGTCAGACGACCGGACCAATCAATATCGCCTCGGGCGTGAGGGTGATGCTCAGAGAAGTTGTTCAGGAGATTGGGCGACAGATGAGTCGGCCTGACTTGATTCAATTTGGAGCTTTACCCGATAGTGCTAACGACCCGGCCTGCCTGGTTGCCGACATTACCCGACTGCGAGAAGAGTTGGAGTGGCAGCCAAATTATGATTTGAAGACAGGTTTGGCGCGCACGATCGAATGGTGGAAAAAGGAATTTGAAATGGCGAGTCAGCCGTAAATAACATGAGGTTAACAATCGATACGGAAGCAAAGAAATTGTTTCGCGAAGAGGCCGACCAGCGCGTCGAGCTGCCGTTGTACTCTAAAGAAGCATTCGAGATGCTCTCTCAAATCTGGCTCAAAGTGGGATGGAATGAGAAATACCCGTACACCTTCAGCTGGCTGGGTCGTCCCATCATCCAGTTGCCGGAAGACATGGTCCGCACCCAGGAGGTGATCTTCCGAGTAAAGCCGGACGTGATTATCGAGACCGGTGTTGCCCACGGGGGCTCGCTGATCTATTACGCCAGCCTGTGCAAAGTTATGGAACGGGGGCGCGTCATCGGCATCGATATTGAAATTCGACCCCACAACAGGCGGGCCATCGAAGCTCATCAACTGAGTCACTTGATCACTTTGATTGAAGGCAGCTCGACGGCGCCGGACGTCGTGCAGCAGGCGCACTCGCTTGTAAAGCCTGGGGAAACGGTGCTTGTTATCCTGGATTCAAATCATACGAAGCAGCATGTTGCCGCTGAACTTGAAGCCTATAGTGATCTGGTTACGCCGAATTCTTATATCGTGGCTACAGATGGCAGTATGAAAGACCTCTACGATGTGCCCCGTGGACGTCCTGAATGGAAGGCGGATCACCCGACTGCTGCGGCTGCCGAGTTTGTTGCCAGCCGTCCGGAATTTGTCTTGGAACAACCTGCCTGGCCTTTCAATGAGAGTGATCTAACTGACAACGTGACGCATTGGCCGGGTGCCTGGCTGAGAAAGACTCTTTAAAAATGGGCCGGGCTTCTGCCGTTAAGCAGGATTTTGAGAATAGTCTGTGGGACAAGAGGTCGTGGTCCTTACGGTTGGCAAAATGGTAAATAACGAGCCACTGGTCAGTAT
>JALYXE010000574.1 GCA_030947265.1 Acidobacteriota bacterium | reverse complement strand
AGCGAGCAGCACGCAGGAAAGCTGTTCTAGAGTTAGTTTCCCAGCAAAAGTATTTCGCTTACCGCCCTGATAAGTCGTCTTGCTTTCATTAGCAATTTCCAGGAGCCTGAGCGCGCTTGTCGCGGCGGTTGTTCCGGTTACGAATGATTCATTGCCGACTCGCCACAATTGTCATTAGTCTTGTCCTGGTAACGGTTGTTCTCGCCGGAACGAACGAACGGCGAGAATCTGCACCCGTCTCGAGTTCCGGGAAGTCTCTCCGCGGTATGACCTACAACATTCACGTTGGGGTTGGCATGGACCAGAAGCTTGATCTCCAACGCATTGCCGGCGTCATTAGTAACGAGCATCCTGATCTGGTTGGTGTGCAAGAGGTTGATCGAGGCGTTAAGCGCACAGAAGGCAGGGACGAAATTGCCGAGCTAGCGAAGATGACCGGGATGGACTACGCCTTCGCTCATAATCTCGACTATCAGGGCGGGCAATATGGCGTAGCAATTTTATCGCGCTTTCCTATCGCCACTACCGATCGCCGTAAGTATGAGAACAAGCGCGAAGCTGAACGTCGAGGAATGATTCGCATTCAGGTGGATATCGGTGGCAGAACAGTCAATTTCGTCACTACGCACCTCGACTATCAATGCGAAGACGGACGAATATTTGAGACTGAGCAAATGCTAAAGTTCCTTGACGAAGTCAAAGGTCCGCTAATCGTCGTTGGTGATTTCAATGATGACCCCACTGGAGGCGCCTACAAGTTAATGCTGTCCGGATTTGAAGATGCCTGGATTAGTAGCCGCGCGAAAGACGTGGGGCTGAGTTACCCCGCGGATAAGCCGACCAAACGGATCGATTACATCTTCATGAGGCGGTCGGACAGAGTCAAAGCGAAGAAGGCACACGTCGTGAACACGTTGGCCTCAGATCATTTGCCAGTAGTATTTGATCTCGAACTCGCCAAGCCATAGTCCCAAAATCTTCTTTAGTTTCAACTCGCTTTTCAATTACAACCTAGCTTGCCGTCCGATTCTTCATCGCTCCTCTTGTGTTAAGAAAAGCGAGACACAGTTGCAGAAAAATGAGCGCATATGCGCCGTCATGAAGACCCCAAACAATCCACAAAAGATTGCTTGCCAGAAACAGCCAAAAGCCCCAATTTCTTTTGAACTTTCGTTGCGACGCCACCAGCCACGCCGCTATTACCGTGACTACCATCGCAGGCCACTGAATTGCATCGATCCAACCCATGTTGAATTACTAAAGCCCCCTCGGTCTTAGAAATTTATTCTACGGTATCTGCAAGATTTGATTTGTATTTCGTGTTTGTCAGGCGGTCGGTCATCTCGATATAGACGTAGCTGGGAGGAACCACGCCCTCCTCGAGTGCAAACCAGATCCCTCCAAGATCGGCCGGTTTGCTGAGGGCGCAAAATCCGTAGAGCCGTTTTCCGCGCTGATCGTAGAAGTCGACCCAGGTGCGAGACGACTTCGTGTTAAGGCCGCATGGGGGTAGAGCGGGCGCGGCGGCGAAAAGCTCAGGCGGATAATCTGCTTTGTTGAGTACGTCGTATTTATAGCGCGTCCAATTCTTCCCGGAGGCGGCGTACGATTCCTGACCCGTTAAGTAAAGCACCGGATTTGGGGTCACCACGGTAGCAGTGGAACCTCTCCCGCTCGCTACAATCATCAAAATGAAACTGAGTGACAACAGCGTGATATGTTTTCTTAGATTCACTGGCGATCTCCTTTCTGCTGACAACTTAGCGGGAGTTGACTCTTGACCGTTTCCGTTAAGACTGTCCCGCCTCAACGGTGCTGGCGGTTTGAGTTTGTGCTTTAAAATGCAGAAATAACAAAACCGCGACGAGCGAGCCGCATTAAAGAACTCTTTTTCCCTCGTCCTGGTTCCAGCGCGGTTTTTTAGTTAGACGCCGGACAGTATAACAGGAACGAAAAACAGGTCACCTCTTCGTTGCTGCGGACTGAGCGCCTTGATTTTTCATTTCCTCGTTGAGACAGACTCTTTGTCACCCTCAAGGAAAGCATCATTCAGTTAAAGTTCTTTCGATGCGGCGGTCAGGAATCAGCCACATAATCGCCACAGTTATGTATAACGCGCAGGCAAGCCATGACTTCACCAGGGCCAGAGGAATAGCCACCAGATAGATGACCGTCGATATTTGACCTTTGTAATCTCGGCCTACGGCCCTGGCCAGAATTGAATCCCGGCCATGGAGAGAAATGAGAGCACGCGTCAGGATAAAGTAAGCAATTGAGGCAAACAACAGCACCACTCCATAAAGCGCGACACACCAGGGCGCAAAGTAGTTCTCGCCCGTCCAGGCGGTGACAAACGGAACCAGGGATAACCAAAATAGCAGATGCAGATTTGCCCAAAGTACGCCACCGTTGACGTGTTCGACCGCATGGAGCAGGTGATGATGATTGCTCCAGTAGATACCGAGAAATACAAAACTGAGCACGTAACTCAGCAACACTGGAACCAGCGGTACCAGGGCGTTCGGGCTGGATTCATGCGGCGCTCTCAACTCCAGCACCCTGATGGTGATGATTATGGCGATCACCCCATCACTGAATGTTTCCATTCGATTCTTAGTCATCGAACATCAACGAATCGTCCCCGAAATAGAGTGAACATTTATTGAACCTTACTTAAAAGCCAGGACTTCAGAATGCCCGGGTTCGCACTACGAATCGCGAAATATTCCTGGATCAGTTTCCCATAGAGTTCTTTGCGCTCAGAGATGTTAAGGCGCTGCCCAAGTGGCATCTGGCCCGCATTTACGAAGGACTCGATGAGGACGTTATCCATGGGCCAGTTGAGAGCTCCAAGGCCCTCGTGCTGATGGCAGCTGGCACACGTCATGGCCCGCGCCATAACGCCCCTTTCGAAGCCCGTGCCGAAGCGTTGAATGCGATTTTCTAAAGTCGCTGAACTGAGCCCTGGACCAAATTTGGTTTCATCCAGGTACTTTCCAAAACGGGCCGAGCCGTAAGTTCGGAACCGATCATTAACCGCCATAAGGGCGGGTTGTTCTTTAGGGCTAACGCTGCCACGCGCGGGGAAGATGGGAAGGATGCCACTCTTGTGACACTGCACGCAATTGTCGTCTCCCTCACCGAGTTCCCAGCGCCCCTTGACACTGATCAAACCGTCGCGACCATAAGTGCGGTAGTAGTCCTTAAAGTAGATAGTAGATGTTCCGTCGTTATTCGGCATCGCTGAAACGACTGAAACATTCCGAACGCGCGGGCGCGCACCTGGATCAGTCACTCCGAATTGAACCCATTTCTCAGGCCGTCCTTTCTCGACGTTCCCAGGAACGACGATTAAGAGCCTGCGATAACTGTCGTCATTGTCCGGCGTGCCCAGATGCCGCGACGTGTAACTGAAGAATATGAGTTGTTCAGAGGGCTCTCTATCCAAGTTGAGTTGTCGTAGAAAAGACTTTGCGCGCTCAAGTGTCTCGAAGGCACTGACGGAACGGAGAAATGCCTGGTCCGTGAGAAAATCGGGAATCTGCACGTACTGCCGTGTTTCCTCGAAGTATTTTTCGTCGGTCACGAAAAAGCCCAGGCTATGATCTGGCCTTCGCTCGAGGGAAGCCGCTTCGATGTACTCGACAAACACCCGGTAGCGCCTCATAAAGGCCTCGTTCTCGGAAAGCCTGCACTTATGTATCGAGCCGGCAATTCGGTCTAAGATTCTGTGGTAAGCAGGCAATGCGTTGTCGCTTTCGTATGCGGTGCGCGCAGCTCGCACAAAACCGTCTACTTTAGTAGCAACCCACGTGTCCGGTTCGGACTTCAGGCGCCAGCAAGGAGAGGCGTGAGCAGCCTTACCGACAATGAGAAGGCTGAATACAACAATACTCAGAGCGAACCGTCTCGGATTTTGCAATAACATCAGAGTCCTGTGAAAAGAGTGTTCTCATCGACGAAGCAAAGCCCATTTCCCCAGGGATCCTCAACGTAGAATGAGCGTTCACCCCACGGTCGAACCACAATCTCGCCCGCGCTCGCATCGTGAACGTCTTCTGTCGAAAGGCACCCCAACTTGCGGGCCCGCTCATACACTTGTTCGAGATCCCCTACCGCGAAATAAATGTAGTCGGGAATTGGTTTCGCTGGCTCGCCGCCGGCGGAAGGATCGACCAGTGCGAGAATCACCGGGCCACAGTCGAAATAGTGACGGGTCGCCCGCGGAATCCGTCTTCCCTTGTCGTCCAACAACTTCGAATAGAACTCAGCAGCCTGATCGAGACTCGCTACTTGCAGGATCACTCGAAAGAGTTTCATAGCATTAGTCATCCTTCATCCGGGTATTTTGTTCTCAATAAGACTCGCGCGCCCTGAATTAGCCTGGCCTCTTTCTTCATTTTTCTGGACGGGCACAATGTAGGCGGACAGGTAAACGGTCAAGGCGCTTATACTTTCCGCAGGCACCAATTTGACATGGAACGCATATTCGCGACTACGACTGTTTTAAACGGCTCCAGCCACTCGCCGCCAAGAGATTCTGTAGTGCTTTGGAACATCTCCTCGTCGACGAGGAAGCGATCACTCCCGTCGGGAAGGTGATAGCGCCGCCCGTCAATGTGTTCTACCTTGTCTTCTATTCCGATAGTAGATGCTAAGCGGGCAAAGAAGATCCCGCCAGGCTTGAGCACTCTCCACATCTCCCTCACCATCTTCCGCCAATGGTTCTCATCTTTAGCGAAGTGGAGGACCGCGCTACTGATAACGACATCAAAGCTTGCGTTGTCGAACGACATTTGATCAATAGCCTCGGCGCGGAAGTTACTGGGGGGCAAGTGCGCGGCGAGCATGGAGGCCAGCGATTGCACCTGCGCTATGGACTCTCTCGACTCATCAACGCCGCAGACACTGTAACCACACCTCAAGAAAAAGATCAGATTGCGGCCTGCACCGCAGCCGGCATCGAGCACCTGCATCTCGGGAGTGATATGGCCCTTCAAGAGTTGATCAAACAGATAGATATCGATAGTTCCAAACCACTCGTGCAAATTTAAGTGAGAACTCATCGAGCGCCGCTTTTTATTCGCAGATTACTCAGGTTCCGCAGATGTCTGAGAGCAAGGGTCAAAAAAATCCTGCCGACTTGAGCGCGTCTGCTCGGTTTTTCTGTGGAATCTGCGTAATCTGCGGATGTTCATTGTGTTAGACCCTACCGCGCTGGTTTGCGTGCAAGACCAATAAATTTCTATCTGGAGGGCCTTCTTGCTATGTTGCCTGTCGTTCCTGTCCACATTTCCAACATGAAGTGAACTGGCCTTCGATCGTTTCATTGCAGTGTGGACAAGCCCACGGATCATGAATTTCTATTTTGAAGTTTCGCAACGTCTCTAACATTTCGTTGGCCTTGGCATAATCATCATCATTCAGAATCCAGAGCTCGGGATAGCTCTCTGTAATTGGAATCTCACCCCTCGCCATCGAGAGATGCTCGTTCCGAATCATGCAGGGAATGCCGGCCTCATGGAGTAAGCGCTCGAGTATCTCGTTATTTGCACCGTCGATCATGGTGGCGGCTGTGAATAAGTGTTTCATAAGTCACCCACCCGAGCCGCAATTTCGCGGCGAGGCGACAAGTGCAGTGCGGCCCAGCTGTTGGTAGGCACGCAGCCTACGAGTACGAGGAGCATCAAAGACATCATACAACGATGAAGAGAGGCAAGCTCGTTGGGACCGTGCGGAAGTATTTGTTGGAAGGACTGCGGGGGCACACACGAATCGCTCACTTGATAGCGATGTAGACATCAACTCTAGATTGGTTGTTTCTTTCGTGTAGCTCAAAATCAGTTGTATATGCCCGCTCATGTTCGGTGTTATCTGAAAAGTGTTGCCAGATGTCCGCCCATGTTCCGATTAACGCGGCAGGCATTTGCCCTTCCGCCGTAAACACCAGGTATTTCCCGGAAGGAATGGTCGCGCCTACCATGCCATCCGGGACGTCATTCAGATCACTGACTTGTGAAGACACAATAAGAGAATATTCTCCGTTATGATCGCTCTCGTAGTCAGTGTAAGTCCCAAGTATGGCATCGTTGTTCGTTTTATTGGGGATTCTATCTTCGAATTGGAAGAACCTCCCCCATAGGGCGGGGATTTTCGCGGTCAAAGGATCAGCTTCCGCGCGATTAATTGTGCGAGCTTCGACACCGATGATTTTCATTTCATCTCTTGAAACAAGTTTCGGCTTAATCATAGTCTTTCTCCAGAACGTATTACCTGCAACAGCGAACTCGGTTAACAGAGAACCAGTCGTTGCGGACAACAGCTTCCACTGCAATGCCGGCTTCTAAGAAGAAGCCTGCGCCGGTTGACCCGAGGACGAGTAACGCTCCCGCAACGACGGGTTGGGCGTCATGCGCTTTGAGTTCCCTATCGGTGCCTCGGAGTGCGGAGCCAGCGCTCATCACATCGTCAACCATAGCCACTCGCTTCCCGCGCAGGCGCGGGACGAATGCTGAAGGTAGGAGGTAGCGCGCTTGGTACAAGCCACGTCGCTGGCCAGGCATCACTCGCTCTGTGAAGCAAAACTCCACGGCGAGAGCGTGCGCAATCAATTGTGCCAGGAAGGCGCCGCCCAGAAGAGGTCCACAGACCGCCGAGACTGCGTGCGGGCGAAGGGCCTCCGCAACGGTGGCGACGAATGGTGCGATTCGGCGTGGTTGCGCAAACAGCGCGTCGAGATCGAGCCAGAGCGCGCCGTGATGGCCCGACTCCAGCCGGAAATGCCCACGTCGTCCGGCGACTAGTTCCAGAAACGCTGCTGCAGTGGTCTCGCTCATAGCAGTCCAGTGTTGGCCCGTTCCAGATCCCTCCAAGGTCGCTTGTCAACGTCGAGGCATCAGCTCCTGGCTGCAGCCTGCACTCGTTTTTCTCTCAAGCGCTTCCAGGCTTCACTATCTTTGGGGCGAACCCAGTTCCACCCGATCCGCGCCCAATCGGGATCGTTCGGATTGAGCCCCAGCTCGCGAATTCCTTCACTCTGCGTTACGAAGAACTGACGTTTGCAGGCAGCAGGTACCCGCCTTCCGCGGCTAACGAAGCAAGTGCTTCGTCGTAGCTGGTAAACCAGCGATTGAGAACAGCATCCATCTGCGATACATACATGTGGGGCTCTATCTCGCTTGATTCTGTCATTCGTGGCCTCCGACATTCTTACTGATCAATGGTTTAGATTAGGACTGTATCGGGCAACGACAGATCTGCTACCAAAACGGACCAAACGGAGTGGGCGGTGGCTATCAGTCTCGACAAAAGATCTTTATTTACGAGTTTGCGTTTGTTGGTATAAGGCATTGCGCCATTGGCCGCCGCGCCTCAGGTAGAGTGAGCTTACCCACACAGGGCTCGGTACAGCATTGCCATTGCAGGCAGTATCCTGCTGGGCATGATACGTAAGCAGAGCTGTGTTTGCGTCGAATGTAGTTAATTCAAACTTGTCGACCGCGTAGCTCTTGACTGTGCAAATCGGACTGGCAACACCGGCGACGACTGTGGCCTTATTCGTCAATCCGCTAAAGCCAACCTCAACGTGATCCTCTGATAGAAAATCCTGAAAAAACCTACCGTCGTGTTTCTTCCAAGCCTCCCAGGACTTTTTTTCAAGAGCTATCAAGTGGTCCTTGAGAGCATTGTGATCAGCCGGAGTTCCCGCGCCATTGCTTCGTCCTTTCGCCGCTGGGGACGGTTGTTGTTGCGCCTTGTTTGCCTGTTGGGTGTTGCGTGCCGGCCGGGAATGTTGGGCGGAACTAATTACACCACCCAACAGGACAATGACCATGCTGATAAAGCGAAAAGACATTTTCATAAATCTCCTCCTTCAAAGGCAACATCGCGCTCGCTCGCCGCTCCTGGGCCGAATTTCAGTGGTGAGCTATTAACCAGGGATTCTTCGAGAGTCAGTTATGGCGAGTTCGCAGCAAGTGCTTCCTGGATAGGCTACTTCTGTTACTTCCGACAAGACTGGGTTTTAAGGCCGGCTCGAATGCATTGCTACTGCTTTCCATGTGCCATCTTTGTTCACAAACGTAAGCGTAAAAGAGGCGGTGACCGGGCTGGCATCGCCTGAGCCGGCACCTGGAGTCGAGCTGCGTTGTTCCCTTGAAACGCCACGCACTACGCCCGTGTCACCATAAACCGAAACCGCAACATTATTTGTCTCAAGCCTCGAATACTTCAACTGCCCCGATGCCAGCCGGTCGAGCAATTGCTGCCGAGTCATTTGTTCTCCGGTCGGGTGCGTCCAGGTAAAGGTTTCATCCACCATTGAATCCAGTTTCTTGACGTCGGAAGCGAGCATAGCTTGATGAAAAGCAGACTCGGCTGCGGCGACCTCTCTCCTGGCCTCGTCTTCCTGGCGAGGGGTTTTGGTCGCCTGCCAGCTCACAGCCTGCCACTTACCATTGCGTTTGAGAAAGGTGCCGGTATTCAAGTAGCTTGTAACTTCGATCCTTCCGTTGTTTGATGTCGTTCCGATCAGACGAAAGGCGACTATCGCCGTGTTGTCATACTGTTGAATGCGAATGTCTTTGGCGGTGTAGGTGGTTGTCGGATCTTCGGGCTTGGGGGCTGGCGCCGAGCGCACGTCGCGCATGATGTCGGCCTTGCCGATTCGCTTCCCGGACGAACGGGTGTATATCAAGTCCTCGGCCCAAAAACGGTCGTGCATCGCAGCGTCGTTGCGCGACGCCCCAGCCAGGAACTCGTTCAGCAGCGTAGTAAGCGCGACACTATCCGGCGCTGTCTGACCATGCAGTCCAAAAGCTGCTACCAGGATAAAGATGGTAGGTGAAAGAAGTCGCTTCATAGGTTTAACTCCTCGAACTAACTATTCAATTAACGTCTTGAACGTTCCATATATCTACGGCACAGCGCCATTCGCCATCGAATTTTGCGCGGCTCCCTGCGCAGGGAGCGAGAAAACCCAGGGACAATAGAAGCATAAGCAACGGCTCATGCGGTGCCCTTACAAAGTCTGTGCAGTGTGTTTTCTAATTGTTATCCCGTTTGAAAAAGTGAGTCAACAATTACCAGGAGCGCGACGTCCCGCCCGCAAAGCGATGCGCGAACTTTGTGGCTTTGCCACTTGATGTGCAGAAAGGCTATGCCTTTCCGTGTGCCTCCACCCTACTTTTTTGATGAGGCTAACACGGTAATGCTTAAGGCGGCCGGGCTATCCTGCCGGAATATCGTGGCAGTGCAAACGGAATCGGCACACGTGTGAAGCTGGTGTGCCCGTCAGGAAGTGACTACCCTAAAAGACCATGGGCGCCGACCTCCCCCAAGACCGGCGCCCCTGCCTTTATCTTTCTTCTCCCATGGAGAATTAACGATGTATGGATGTTAATCCGTCTCGTTTCGGCGATGGTTGCAGTATTCTTGCAAAGCCTTCACGCCACGGTAACAAAACTTTCGCGAAACCCACTCGCCTCTTCAACCCGGTATGATCCTATTTCGTTGGTTGACGCAAAGTGGTAGTTTGCGCGCAGGTTTCGATGCTTGTAATGCAAACTATGGGAATCCCCTAACCGCGCTTTGGGGCTCTGCCGCTTGCTTTGCAGTAAGCCCGTGCCTTACCGGGACTGCCTCCTTAAGTTCGAGGTGCGCCTCCCTACGGTTTTATCGAGGCGTAGCCTCGAAAGAGATCAAAAGTTGCTGCCGAAAGCACAGCCGTTGCGCCGGGAAACTGGCAGAGCCGCGACAATTGTGGAGTTGCCGCGTGCCGCGCAAGCCACACTTTAGTCCTACCCTGACGGGAGAATTTTTAAATGCCCAAGCCTCGCATCGCGCCCTATGGCTCCTGGAAGTCGCCCATAACCTCTGACTTGATCGTTAGCGGAACCGTCGGTCTAAGTCAGCCTTTAATTGATGGTCCAGACATTTACTGGGTAGAGATGCGTCCCACTGAGGGAGGCCGCGGAGTGATTGTGAAACGAAATGTGCGGGGTGTCATCAATGATGTAATTCCGCCGCCGTTCAATGCACGCACTCGTGTTCATGAATACGGCGGGGGGGATTATGCGGTCCGAGGCGGTTCAGTTTACTTTTCAAATTTTTCCGATCAGCGCCTTTATCTTCACAAAGACGATGCGGCGGCACGCGCGATTGCGCCTATCGCCGACATCCGTTATGCCGATGCGATTATTGATGAGCAAGGAAGACGTTTGATTTGTGTGCGGGAAGATCACACAGCCTCTGGTCGAGAGCCCGTAAACACGTTGGCCAGTCTCAATCTCGAGGACAATGATATTCCCGGCCAGGTACTCGTGTCGGGCAACGACTTTTATGCGTCGCCGCGGCTTAGTCAGGATGGGTCCCAGCTGGCCTGGCTAACGTGGAATCATCCGAATATGCCCTGGGATGGGACGGAGCTTTGGACAGGTAAGTTTAGCGAGGATGGTCAACTCGAAA
>JALYXE010000522.1 GCA_030947265.1 Acidobacteriota bacterium | reverse complement strand
TGCATGGAGTGTGCTCCGCAGCGAGACGGCCTTCAACCCCGACAACGAGAGGAGCATGAATGCCCTGGAGCTGGAATCAGGCCAATAAGCACTGGCTAACAATTATCTGGGTAGGGATCTTTATCCTGCATGCACTGGTTTATCTTGCGCTCATTCCGCCATGGCAAGCACCAGACGAGCCAACCAGCGTTGAGCTGGTACTCACCATGGAGGCGCAGCATCGCTTCGTTAACCGCGGTGATGAGATACCTGAAATTCAGCGTGAGATTATTGACTCAATGGAGCGCAACCGGTTTTGGGATCTTGGTGGATATGGGCGGCCTCTCAATAACAATGACGAACGGAATTTTCGCGGCATCTGGCACTGTTGTTCCTCGCAGTTAGTTTCACCACCCTTTTATCAGGTGCTCTTGTTGCCGGTTGCTAAACTCACAAAAGTTTGGGGTATCGATCAGCAGCTGCGAATGTTGCGCCTGGCAACGATTCTCCTAGCTGCCCTTACCGTGGCCGTCGTCGCGCAAATTGGGTTCGAACTGGTCGAAATTCACCCGGCGATACCGTTGCTGCTTCCGGCATTTGTTTCTTTGTCTCCCCAATTTGCTTACAGCTCCGCCACGGTCAATAGCGATAATCTGGCGGCCCTGATCGGCACGCTCCTGTTCTGGAGATTGCTGCGCGTGTTTCGTGATGGAATAACGGCCGCGGTAATCGTGCAATTGGCCCTACTGATCCTGCTTGGCTTTGTAACAAAACGAACGACGCTTTTGGTTGTGCCCGCGCTGTTGCTTGCCTTGACGTGGCAGGCCATCGTGATGGTTAAAGGGCGGGATAAGCGATTGGGCTCGAAATCTTTGATCGCAGTTAGTGGCGGGCTGGCTACGCTCTGTCTGCTGATTGCGGCTGTGCCGGCATTTCGATCGCCCGTGAAGGCATCAGTTCTGCTGTATGTTTTCAAGAACGATCCTGTCAAACAGCTCACGGTACTTCAGCAAATACCTGACCAGCATATTACGTTTTGGGTCTGGCTGAGCGGGTCTATTAAGCATCTTAGCCTTACTTTTTTGGGTAATTATGGGTGGCACCAGGCGCATATTTCCCGCACGGTAGCCGGCCTGGTTTTGGTTCCCGTGCTCGCGAGTTGGGGGTGCGCCCTGATATGGCTCTCCCGGTCACAACGCAATCTGCCGTCCTGGATTGTTCGCGCGGTGTGGGTTTGCATCTTCTGTGTTGCCACAGCAATCATGCTAACTATTCTCGGTACGCCACCAGAGTTTTTTCCTCAAGGCCGTTACTTGTTTCCGGTGATTGCTCCTATTTGTCTGCTTACAACGATTGGCATATGCGCATGGATGCCGAGGCATTGGTCGCGATTGGGCGTCGGTATTATTGTCTGCACGCTCCTGGCACTGGATTTCTATTGCATCTTTGCGGTCGTGATGCCTGCGTTTTTGCGATGATCCGTCACCAGAACGAATGATAGGATACTCCCGCTGATTGCTGTTGATTGGCTGTTTGCTGTCTGCTGTCTGCTATCTCTGTTTGCTATCCAGTGACCACCGCCATCATCCACCACCCGGTCTTCAAGGAACACGACACGGGACCGCATCATCCCGAATCTCCATCGCGCTACAGCGTTGTGATGAAATCTCTGCGGGAAGACGCAGAGCTTTGGTCGAAGCTATTGGAAGTTCAAGCAAGACAAGCGCCGCGAGGAGACGTGCAAGCGTGCCACGCACCACAACTCTACAAGCAGATCGAACGAGTCGTTAGCGAAGGCACCGGGTACCTCGACGGCGATACGGTTGTTTCAATGAAGTCGTTGGATGCCGCTTTACATGGGGCGGGCGCCGCATGTCAGGCCATTGATCTGATAATGAGCGGCGAGGCGACCAATGCGTTTGTGCCGGTGCGACCCCCCGGTCATCACGCCACCGCGGAACGCGCGATGGGCTTTTGTATTTTCAATAATGTGGCCGTGGCTGCACGTTATGCTCAAAACCGCTATCCCCAGATTGAGCGCGTCGCTATCGTCGACTGGGATGTACATCACGGGAATGGAACGCAGGGAGTTTTTTATGACGATCCAACGGTGTTCTTTTTTTCTACGCATCAATATCCGTGGTATCCGGGAACGGGAGCACGAGGCGAAAGCGGAGTAGGCCGAGGTGTTGGTTATACTTTGAATGTCCCCTTGCGCGGGGGAACACCGGCGATGCAGCAGAAGAGAATGTTTGACGCCGCACTTGACGAGATAAGCGCGGGATTCAAACCTGACCTGATAATGATTTCCGCAGGCTTCGATTCTCATAATGGCGATCCTCTGGGTCAGTTGCTGCTCGAGGACGAAGATTTTGTTTCCTTGACTCGCACAGTCAAGGATTGGGCGAAGCAGGCCTGTAACGGGCGTGTCATCTCATGTCTTGAGGGTGGATATAATCTGCAAACTTTGGGCGAGACTGTGCGTGCGCATGTTATTGAATTACAGAATGAACGCACCTGAAACGACTCGTCGTCCGGTGTCGGTTCACTATTGTTTGTTTACAAGTCAACTCATTTTCACACGGCTTGGCCGCTTCGCTTGCGAAAAGCCTTTGGCTTTCCGGCAATCTTCTTAATTAAGCCAGGCTCAGCCTCGCCCAACTAAAAAGGAGCCTTGGTTCCGGTCAGGTAAAGCTTTACCACAACGACAGCGGCAAGCCGCCGAAAAGGTTGAGCGAATCCTTAACTCGCCACATCTGTTTTCGGTTTAATGTTTGAACCAACGCTTACGGTGGAGTAAACTCAGCCTCACTTAACCGTTTCGGGACGCGAGCACCGTAGGCGCACGTTTGAGCGTTAGCGCTCTTTCTAATTCCTCGGACTAACAGCCAATAGAAACGGATGATGATGATTCGCTTGCGCTCCGAAGAGCAAAGGGAGCGGGACGCCTCAGTGCCGCCCTCATGGAGAATCAGGGATATGCCAGACATTGAGATCACTTGCGCAGAATGTGGCAACACTTTTCCGTTTACCGAACGCGAGCAGGAATACTATCAGGAACGGAACCTGACCCATCCGAAACGCTGCAAGCCTTGCCGGGATGCGCGCCGTTCGAACTTTGGCGGTCCAAAGGGAGCGGGTGGCGAACGCCAGAGATTTGAGATCACTTGCGATCAGTGTGGTAAGACCGATACCGTGCCATTCAAGCCTTCGAGTGGCAGGCCGGTTTTATGCGGTGATTGCTTTGGCGCAAGTCGCGCAGCTCAGCCGCGAACCTGAGCTACCCCGGGCGGCGGGTAAACGGCAGCCCGGATAGCCGCTCATTTGCAAACAACGAAACACGATACAAGCCCCCTGCTTGAATGCGCGCTTTGTCAGGAGACGAGTGCGCTTAGACCGAGACTATGATTTACGAAACTATCCAGGTTGAGATGCGCGACTCCGTCGGAGTAATCACACTGAATCGCCCGTCGGCGCTGAATGCTTTGACCGAGACAGTGGGTCAGGAGTTTCTGGCGGCAGTGCCGGAAGTTCGGGAGCTCGGCGCCCGTGCGATAGTTGTTACCGGGGCCGGTCGAGCGTTTTGCGCGGGCGGGGATCTGCGGGCGATGCAGATAATGGCGGAACGAGAAAAAAGAGTAGACGCTTTCTTCGACGAGCCTCTGGGGTTGCTAAACCGGTGCATATCGCTAATCCGCTGCTCGCCATTGCCGTTCATCGCTGCCGTTAACGGCGCCGCTTCTGGCGGCGGCTGTAACCTCGCGCTCGCGTGCGATCTCGTAGTCGCCGGCGAAAGCGCTCGATTCAATCAGGCTTTCATTAAGGTTGGGCTGTCGCCGGATTGCGGTGGAACCTTCATCCTGCCGCGGCTGGTAGGTTGGAAACGCGCCACCGAACTAATGATGACCGGTGAGATCATCCCCGCTCAACGCGCCCTGGAAATCGGGATGATTAATGCGGTTGTCCCCGATGGCGAGTTGATGGCCCGGGCATTAGCAATGGCCGAAAAACTGTCTCAGGGCCCGACTGCCGCGATCGGTAGAATCAAAGAATTGTTGGAGGCCAGTGCTACGAATGACTACGAAGGGCAACTTGAACTCGAAAGAAAGGCGCAGATCGAGTCTGGGCAGACAAAGGATTTTAGAGAAGGCGTCGCAGCTTTTATCGAGAAAAGGCCTCCGAAGTTTGTTGGCGGGTGATCTCATCAGATAGCTGTGGAAGGATGCGAGCCGCCCAAACAATCGGGCGGCGTTTTTGTTAGTAGTCCCAAGTCTCAGGTCTCAGGGCTCAAGTTCCGGGCGGCCATTTAAAGTGACTCACCTTGAGACCTGAGACTTGAAACTTGAGACCTGAGACTCGAGCCGTGTGACCTGAATTTATGGACTCGTTAACCTACATTCAGCTTCTGCGCAGCAATCGTTCTTTCAGACGATTGTGGTGGGGCCAGGTCATATCGGAACTCGGCAACTGGTTCAATTTCATTGCCGGTTTGGGATTGGTGCGTTTTATATCGCACGGGGATCCTGAAGCTACAACAATCGTGCTGCTTGCGCGGCTCATTCCATTCACCTTGTTTGGTCCTCTGGCCGGAGCCTTCGTCGACCGCTGGTCGCGACGAAGAGTGATGATAGGCAGTGACTTTGCGCGCGTTGCCGTCGCCCTTGGCTTTCTCCTGGTCCACAGGCGCGAGGATCTGTGGATTGCCTATGTGTGCACTGCGCTACTTTCTTTCTTTGGATCATTCTTTGAAGCCGCAAAGAATGCCGCGGTTCCAAACATTACCGGAGAGCGGGACTTGTTGGCCGGAAATGCGCTGATGTTTTCGTCGCGTTTTCTGCTGATGTCTTTTGGCGCCGCACTAGGCGGCTG